>NZ_JAODMP010000021.1 GCF_025464835.1 Mycetocola sp.
TATCGAGGAGGCACCATGACCTGGCTGGTCACCGGAGGCGCCGGTTACATCGGCGCCCATGTCGTTCGCGCGTTCACCGAACAGGGCATCGATGTCGTCGTCCTCGACGACCTGTCGAGCGGGCACGCCGGGTTCGTCCCCGAGGGCGTCCCGTTCGTCCGGGGAAGCATCCTCGATCGGGAGTTGGTGCTCTCCGCCCTCCGCCACCATGCGGTGACGGGCGTCGTGCACGTCGCCGGTTTCAAATATGCGGGAGTGTCGGTCGAGCGGCCGCTCCACACGTACGCGCAAAACGTCACGGGAACGCTCGTGCTTCTCGACGCGATGGCCGAACTGGAGATCACCCGCATGGTGTTTTCTTCGAGTGCTGCCGTGTACGGCACCCCGGATACCGACCTGGTGACCGAGGCGACCGCGAAGAACCCGCAGTCTCCGTACGGAGAATCGAAACTCATCGGCGAATGGCTCCTCCGTGACCTGGAGGTGGCGGCAGGTCTTCGCCACACCTCGCTGCGCTACTTCAACGTGGTCGGCTCCGGATATCCGGACGTGTACGACACGAGCCCGCACAACCTGTTTCCTCTGGTCTTCGACGCGCTTCTGGCCGGGCGCACCCCCCGCATCAACGGGAATGACTACCCCACATCCGACGGCACGTGCGTGCGTGATTACATCCACGTAAGCGACCTTGCGCTGTCGCACGTCGCAGCGGCCAGGCGGCTCGATTCGAACGCCGACATCGAGCACGTCTACAACCTGGGTTCAGGGAACGGCGTCTCGGTGGGGGAGATCATGGCCGCCGTCCGGAGCGTGACCGGGATCGAGTTCACCCCCGAAGTGACCGCCCGCCGGCCGGGGGATCCGGCTCGCATCGTCGCGTCCGGCGACCTGGCCGCGCGCGACCTCGATTGGCGGATGCGACACACGCTGGTCGAGATGGTGGACTCAGCGTGGCGCGCACGCTCGGACGCGAAGCTTTCGAACGAAGCGGGTTGAGCGAACGGTCGGAACCAGGCACGCCCGGACGCGGAGCGCTCGCGCACACGGAAAAATTCTTTCAACGGGCGACACGCCGGGAAACACGCGGTGAACCCTCCATTGGGGGTTGAGGGTTTAGTATCTGCGACTTGACTCGAGCGAACTACACCGGTGTAATTATCCCTAGCGCCGCGTGGCGCACGGGCAACAAGTGGGGAGAGAGATATGTCACCTGAATATCGCTCTGGTGTTCCCGATGACTGGTTCATCGACCCGGTCCAGCTGGGCGTACCTGGTGTGCGCAAGGCTGTCGACGATGACAACCCTCTCGCCTGGCAGTCGGACTCCCTGTGTGCGCAGACCGATCCGGAGGCGTTCTTCCCCGAGAAGGGTGGATCCACCCGAGACGCGAAGCGTATCTGCACGAGTTGCGAGGTCCGCACGCAGTGCCTGGAGTACGCGCTCGAGAACGACGAGCGGTTCGGTATCTGGGGTGGCCTGTCCGAGCGGGAACGCCGCAAACTCAAGAAGCGCGCCGTTTAGCCTTCGCAGGACATGGGCCCCCTTCCGCGAAGGGCCCCGGTGAACGCGATATCGTGCCACGCCGAGCCAGTCGATGACCGCGAGCCGCGCCCGACATAGTCTGGACGCGATGTCTCCCCGAGTTACCGCAATCCTTGTCGTGCATGACGGCTCCGGCCCTGCCGGCCCCGCCAGCCTTCAGGGCACCCTCGACGCCCTCGCGGCGCAGTCGCGCCAGCCCGACGTCGTCGTCGCCGTCGCCTGCGGCGCACCCGCCGCCACGACACTCGTGCTCGAGAAGGGCGACATCGACCGCATCGTGACATCGGGGGAGCGGCTCCATTTCGGCCAGGCACTCGCCGCCGGCATCCGGGTCGTCGGACAGCCCGCCGGTCCCGACGAATTCCTCTGGCTGCTTGCCCAGGACACCGCTCCGGAACCGGATGCGCTCGAGCGGTTGCTCGGTGCGCTCGAGGTCGCCCCATCCGTCGCGATCGCCGGTCCCAAGCTCAAAGATGCCGCGGACGGATCAACAATCGTCTCGCTCGGGGAGTCGGTGACCCGGTTCGGTGCAACGGTTCCCCTCGTCGAGGACGAACTCGACCAGGGGCAGCATGACTCCGTCAGCGACGTCCTCGGAGTCGCCCCAGCCGGGATGCTTGTCCGACACACCGTGTGGGAGCAGCTCGGCGGTTTCGACCCGGCGTTCGGTTCCGCCGACGACGCCCTCGACTTCTGCACGCGGGCGAGGCTCGCCGGGCATCGGGTCACCGTCGTGCCCTCCGCCACGGTACTCACGCGGAGTTCGGGCATCGCCGGTCCCAGCCGCTCGAATCGCCCAGCCGCCAGGCGCAAGCGGGCACGCCAGACCCGCGGCGCTCAACTGTATCGCCGACTCGTCTACGCGCCGGCCGCCGTCGTCTGGCTCCACTGGCTCGCCCTCCTCCCGCTCGGGATACTGCGGGGAATCCGCCGGGTCGTCGGCAAGCAGCCCGGTCTTGTCGGCTCGGAGATCGCCGCAGCCTTCCGGGTGACCTTCAGCCTCGTTCGTGTCATGCGGGCGAGGAGAAACCTGCAGCGCTCGAAACAGGTCGGCTGGTCGTCGCTCTCCGCGCTCAGGATTCCCGCCGCAGAAGTGCACAGGCGTCGACGCCTTCGGCGGGATGCCGGCGTCGCGGTGTACACGGTCGAACGCAGTGACCTCCGATTCTTCACCGGAGGAGGCGCGTGGCTCGTCCTCGCGTCCGCTCTTCTCGGAACCGCCCTGTTCTTCCGCCTGCTCGCCGCATCCGGCGTTGAAGGAGGCACCCTTTTCCCCCTCTCCGCTTCCGTTCCCGACCTGTGGCAGAACATCGGGTACGGCTGGCGGGACATCGGCCTTGGCTTCTCCGGCGCGGCCGACCCGTTCTCCGCCCTGCTCGCCGTCCTCGGCACGCTGACCTTCTGGAACCCGTCATATGTGCTCGTGCTCGTGACGCTGCTGGCACTGCCGCTCGCGACCCTCGGCGGCTGGTTCGCGGCCACCCGCCTCACCGAGCGCAGCGGCTACAGGCTGGTCGCCGCGGTTCTCTGGACCGTCGCCCCGACCTTCCTGTCCGCTCTGGGTTCGGGCCACGTTTCGGGAATCCTGGTCCACCTGCTGTTGCCATGGCTGTTCTACACCGGTTGCATTGCGGCCCGCTCGTGGGGTTCGGCCGCCGTTGCCTCCATGCTGCTCGCCGCCACCCTCGCGTCAGCGCCGTCGCTGACGCCGGCGCTCCTGATCCTCTGGCTTGTCGCCCTGGCGTTCTCCGGTCGTCACCTTGCTCGCGTTTTCTGGCTCATCGTGCCGAGTGCCGCGCTGTTCGCACCGCTTGTCTGGCAGCAGGGAGTGGTCGGGCAGAACTGGATCCACCTCCTCGCAGACCCAGGCGTCCCGCTGCCGAGCCCATCACCGACCGGGTGGGAGCTCGTCCAGGGCCTGCCTGCTGGCAACCCTGCCTGGGATGCGATGACCGCTGCCCTCGGACTGTCAGGCATCCCTGCGCACCTGCTCGTCCCTGTTCTCCTCACCCCGCTCGCCGTCATGGCCTTGCTCGCCCTGTTCCTTCCTGGCAGCTCTCGAGCGGCCGTCCTGCTCGGAACGGCATTGCTTGGTCTCATGACCGCTGCCGGAGCGTCGCACCTGTTCCTTGCGGTGACCGGCTCCTCACCGGTGTCGATTTGGCCGGGATCGGGCTTGAGCCTGTACTGGCTCGGTCTCGTCGGAGCATCCGTCGTCGGATTCGACAGCCTCCGCCGCGCTGCGGCCGTCCCCGCCCTCGTTATCGGAGTCCTCTCCCTCGTCGTGGCGGTTCCGATTGCCGCGAGCGTCGCGACGGGTAACGGGCAGATCACAGCAAGCAACGGCAGGACGCTGCCGGCGTACGTCGCCGCTGCGGCATCCGTCGACCCCTCGCTGCGAACGCTTATTCTCACCCCACAGCCGGACGGCGGGATATCCGCCCGGATCGTGAGCGGCGTCGGAGACACCCTCGACAACCAGTCCACTCTGATCACGACCAACCCGGCCTTGACCGGCGACGACAAGAACGTGGCGACGCTCGCAGGCAACCTCGTCTCACAGGGCGGTCCGGACCCGAGTGCGATGGTCGCCGAATACGGCGTGCAGTTCGTTCTGCTGGACTCACCGCCGTCGCTGATCGGGCAGGACGCGACATCACCCGCCGAGGAGATGGCCAACCGGGCCGCCGTGTCGCTCAACGCCAACGCCGTCTTCGCGCACGTCGGACCCACCGACCGCGGAACCCTGTGGCGGTTCGAAGGCGAAACCACCCCGCCGGCCGCTACAGGCGACGTGCCGTTCGCCTCGACTCTCGTCCTCGGAACTCTGGCCATCGTCTTCGGGTTCGCATTGCTTCTTGCTGTCCCGACGGCGGCGTCGCGGCGGGCCGCTGAGGGGCGCCCGCGGACCATCGGCAGGCGTCCGGCAGAACCTGCCCCGCGATTGACCCGCGCCGAGAGGGCTGAGCGGAATGCCGCTGCCGAAGCCGACAGGGCGGTCGAACTGGCGCTCGCATCCGAATCGGATGAAATCGACGAACGCGAAGCGCACGCCGCAGCTTCCAACGCGGAGCGCACAGGCGAGTCAGCGGGGAATCCGAACGACGCTGTGGAACGTCGGCCAGACGCATTGGCACTCAGCTCCACGGCGGAAAGTCAGGACAATCATGGCCGATAAGCGCCGCATCGCCGCCACGAGCGGCCGGGTACTCACCGGTGTTCTCGGCACCGCCATCTTCCTCGGGGCTGCGCTCGCCGTCGGCCAAGGAGAACTGCCGGTCCTCGCCGCCGCCGCCCCGCAGACCACCGTCACCCCCGAGGCATCGGACCAGTTCCGGCTGTGCCCCGGCCCGTTGCTGCGTCAGGGCACTGACGCGTCAGCCGCGAGCTTCGACCAGCCGGCAATGACTTTCGCCGCCAGTTCGGCTCCCGAACAGAGAGCCCTCCTTGCACCGGACAACGTGATCGGCGACCGGTTCGGTGCGCCAACCGTTCTCAGCGTCACCGGGAGTGAGGCGGGCGAACGTCCGCAGATCTCGGCGGCGCAGTCCCAGACCGCAGACCTGGATGACCTCACCGGTTTCGCGGCCACAGCGTGCGGCGAAGCCAGTGCTGAGAGCTGGCTGGTGGCTGGCTCGACCGATGTCGGCCGGACGACGATGCTCTCGCTCAGCAACCCGAGTCGTGCGGATGCTGTCGTCGACCTGTCCTTCTTCGGCGAGACCGGCGCGATCCAAGCGCCAGGAGCGAAAGGCATCATCGTCCCGGCCGGCGAGAACCGGGTCCTTTCCGTCGCGAGCTTCGCCCCTGGCGTGCGCACGCCGGTGGTCCAAGTCCAGTCGGCCGGCGGCCAGGTCGTCGCCGCGCTGCAGCACAGCGTCACAAGGGGCATCACTCCTGGAGGAATCGAACTGACTCTGCCGACGGCGCTCCCGTCACGGAACCAGGTGCTGCCAGGCGTCGTCATCGACGATACGGCGCCCGCCCCGGCAGGTGAGACCTACGACGACAGCATCAGCGCCCTCCGTATCTTCGTGCCGGGAAGCGAGCAGGCCCAGGTCAACATCAGCTTCCTCAGCGAACAGGGCTCAGCGGCCCAGCCGCTGAACTACTCCATCCAGCCGGGCGCGGTGCAGGAGATCAACCTCAACGAACTGCCGGCTGGCAGCTATTCGGTCGTCATCTCCTCCGACATGCCGCTTGTCGCGTCTTCTCGTACGACCGCCGTCGCCGGCGAGTCCAGCGACTTCGCCTGGTTCGGAGCATCCGCACCCCTTGACGACACCATCGGACTCGCCGTCGCTCCGGGGGAGGGGGCCACGCTGCACCTGGCCAACCCAACGGGCTCGGATCTCGATGTTGCCCTGACCGACGGCGGAGGCACCGCGACATCGGTGACCGTTCCCGCTGGAGCCTCAGTCGCCGCTCCGGTCAGCGCGGGAATGGCGTACAGCCTCAGCGGTGTGGGGGGAGCGCACGCCCAGGTGACCTTCAACTCCGACCGGGGAATCTCGGCCTACGCGATCCAGCCGACGAACCCGCTCGCAACCCCGGTCACCGTCTATCCTCGGTGATCCAGGCGCCCGCCTGGGCGAAATCAGAAGTGGAAGCGGTCAGGCCCGAGGTCCCACGGGTCCTTGCCGATCAGTTCGGCGGTAGCCCGGAAGACGCAGCTTTCGATCATCATGCGCTGGTGCAGTTCGTCGTCGCGGTGAAGCTTGCTCATCCGCTGAATGGGCAGCCGGTACAGCACGATGCGGCGCTCGGATGCGCTTGTCCACCAGCGGGGAACGGTGCCGTCCGGAAGGATTCCGAGCGGCATGGCACCGACCTCGTACCGAACGTTGGCGAGGTCGTCAGGCCACGCGCTGCGGAGGAAGTCGGCTGCCGCCGCGACGGTCATGTCGAATGTGTCGATGCGGTTCTTCAGCGGGTCGAGGTGCGGGCCTGTGGCCGCGCTGCGCTCAGAGCGCCCATGCCGGTCATGCCTGACCGCTCTCCGGGCGTAGCTGGTGCTCCGGGTGGTGCGTCTGGCCATGATGCCATTCTATTCGCCACCGGTCCCGGCGAGGTGCCGGGGAGAAAGAGGCCCGAGCTTGTATGGTCGGCAGAATGTATGACAGGCCATGTTCGAAAGTCGGATGCTCCCGTGACGCGGTCTCCACGCTCACGTACGATTACGCGGACTCGATGGCCGTTCTCGGCCCGCTTTCGCTGTCCCGCGATCCGCACACCTACGACCTGTGCTCGATCCACGCAGAACGGATGAGCGCACCGCAGGGCTGGCAGGTCATCCGTCACCAGGTTCTCCGGGATATGGGACACACGGCTTAGACCGGAGTGAGCTCTCGGACGTACGGTGAACACGCCGGTGGGTCTGCGAGAATGGGGCCATGACGCTTACTTCACACGCAGCATCCGCCACGTCGCTTCCGTTCCAGGTCCGCGACCTCTCGCTCGCCGAAGCGGGGCGCCACCAGATCCGCCTGGCCGAGAACGAGATGCCCGGCCTGATGGCTTTGCGCGAGGAATTCGGCGAATCCAAGCCCCTCGCCGGCGCCCGCATCGCCGGGTCGCTGCACATGACGGTGCAGACCGCCGTGTTGATCGAAACCCTCGTCGCCCTGGGCGCCCAGGTGCGCTGGGCGAGCTGCAACATCTTCTCCACCCAGGACGAGGCTGCCGCTGCGATCGCGGTCGGGCCGACCGGGACAGTCGAGGCCCCCGCCGGCGTGCCCGTGTTCGCCTGGAAGGGCGAGACCCTCGAAGAGTACTGGGCCTGCGCCGAGCAGATCTTCGACTGGACCGCCGAAGCTCAGGCCGCCGGGGCCGACTGGTCCGGCCCGAACATGATCCTCGACGACGGCGGCGACGCCACCCTGCTCGTCCACAACGGACGCAAATACGAGCTGGCCGGCGCCGTGCCGGAGACAACCGAAGCAGACAGCACCGAGGGACGGGTGGTCCTCGACCTTCTCCGCCGCTCGCTCCAGGCGTCGCCCGACCGCTGGACCCGGATCGGCGCCGAGCTCCTCGGCGTCACCGAGGAGACCACGACGGGCGTCCACCGCCTCTACGAGCTCTTCCGGAACGGCGAACTCCTGTTCCCGGCCATCAACGTGAACGACTCGGTCACCAAGAGCAAGTTCGACAACAAGTACGGCATCCGGCACTCCCTTCCTGACGGCCTGAACCGCGCCACAGATGTGCTCATCGGCGGCAAGGTCGCCTTCGTGGTCGGCTACGGCGACGTCGGAAAGGGTGCCGCTGAAGCACTCCGCGGCCAGGGCGCGCGTGTGATCGTCTCCGAAGTGGACCCGATCTGCGCCCTCCAGGCCGCGATGGACGGCTACCAGGTCGCCCGGATCGAGAGCGTGATCGAGCAGGTCGACATCTTCGTCACCGGCACGGGCAACCTCAACGTCATCACCACCGAGCACATGCTCCGGATGAAGCACCAGGCCATCGTCGCGAACGTCGGCCACTTCGACAACGAGGTGGACATGGCAGGACTCGAATCGCTCGAGGGCGCCGAGCGGGTCGAGATCAAACCGCAGGTGCACGAATGGCGTATGCCGACCGGCCGGTCGATCCTCGTCCTCAGCGAAGGGCGACTGATGAACCTCGGAAACGCCACCGGGCATCCGTCGTTCGTCATGAGCAACTCGTTCACCAACCAGGTCCTCGCGCAGATCGAACTGTTCGCGCACCGTGAGAACTACCCGGTCGGCGTGTACGTGTTGCCGAAGCACCTCGACGAGAAGGTCGCCCGCCTGCACCTCGGCGCCCTCGGCGTGGAGCTGACGACGCTGTCGGAGGAGCAAGCCGCGTACATCGGCGTCTCGGTCGACGGCCCGTACAAGGTCGACCACTACCGGTACTGAGCCTTCCTGCTCGCGGCGTCACCCGGCTTCGGCCGGGTGACGCCGTTGTGCGTTACCCGCGTGTCCCTGGCGGATGCCGGCGGCCGGGGTGGCGCACGTGAGGGGTGTCGCGGGAAGTCACCGGTCAGGGAATCCGTGCGGTCGGCCGGTGAGCACAGGCTGGACACGGGCAAGCCGTTCACGCTCGAGCAGGAGCGCGGCATACTCCCGGTCGCGTCGCGCAGCAGCGACCGCGTAGAGGAACGTTTCGGGATCGGCCAGCGGCACCGGAGACACCCAGGCGGATGCCTCGGCAGTGAGATCCTGCGCAAGCCGCGCGCGCGTCGCCGGCGTCAGCTTCGGTGCCTGTTTGAGGAACTGGGCGATCCGGCGTGAGAGGCGGTCAGGCATCCGCGCCACGTCAGCCAGCTCCGCCCACCCGGCGAGTGCAGGCGGCATGCCGAACACCGGCTCGGTGACCCGGGGAACGCGTTCCTGCTGGGCGTAGGTTCCGGCGAGGAGGTCGCCGAGTCGTTTTGACCGAGTCGACAGGAGCCCGGTCAGTGCAGCGACGCCGCCGAGCGTCAGGTAGATCTCGAGGAATGCGGTCAGGGCGCGGATGAATGCGTGACGGAATCCGGCAGCTCCGCCGTCGTCTCGCACGATCCGCGCGCCGACCGCGAGTTTGCCGAGCGACCGGCCCGAGCTCAGCGTTTCGACAGCGGTCGGCACGACAACGCAACAGAACACGACGATGGAGGTCGAGAAGGCGGCGACAGCGGACTGGTCGATGACACCCTGGCCCGCGAGGACGACGAGCAGCCAGAACAGCAGTCCGGCGAGCACGACGGTGGCGAGGAAGTCGAGAATCGCGCCAGCCGCTCGGAGGACGAAGCTCGTCGACTGGACGTCGAGCGCGACCGCCTCACCGGTGAGGAGCTCGGATCGGTCCGGCATGTTCGAGAGTGTGCCGACGGGCTCTGCCATGAATAGTATCTAAGCAGATGGATCTTGATGCATACAGCGCCGCCCACCGGGAAGAGTGGGCACGCCTCGACACCCTCGCGTCGAAGCGGTCTTTGTCGGGCGCTGAAGCCGACGAGCTGATCGACCGCTACCAGTCGGGAGCCACGCAACTGTCGGCGATCAAGACCACGGCAGGGTCGACGGTGCACGGTGACCGGTTGAGCGTCAGCTTGTCCAAGGCACGGCTGAGGTTCACGTCAGCGGGTTCGAATGTGTTCAGCCAGCTGCCGCGGTTCTTCGTGCTCCAGCTCCCCGCCGCTCTCTATCGGTTGCGGTGGCTCACCCTCGCCGTCGCCGTCGCGACGTTTCTCGTCGCCGGCCTGTGGGCGGCTTGGATCCTCGGCGACCCGCAGGTGCTGGCCAACCTGGGCAGTACCGAGCAGCTGCGAAAGCTCGCCGAGGATGACTTCGTCGATTACTACTCCGAGAACCCGGCAGCCTCCTTCGCCGGGCAGGTGTGGACCAACAACGCCTGGATCGCCGCCCAGTGCATCGCCTTCGGCGTCACGGGCGTGTGGGTGCCGTACGTCGTGCTGCAGAACGCCCAGAACCTCGGCATGACCGCCGCCGTGCTGTTCAGCTTCGGCCACGGGGACACCTTCTTCCTCTACATCGCCCCGCACGGGATGCTCGAGCTCACCGCCATCTTCGTCGCAGCGGCCGGCGGGCTGCGCATCTTCTGGGCCTGGGTTGCGCCAGGCAACCGAACGCGCGGGCAAGCGCTCGCCGAAGACGCCCGTGCGCTGTTCACCGTTGCGATCGGTCTCGTCCTCGTTCTTCTCGTTGCCGGGATCCTCGAGGGGTTCGTCACTCCACAGCCGTGGCCATGGCCGGTCAAGATCGGGCTCGGCGCCGCCGCTCTTGCAGCGTTTCTCTTCTACCTGCTCGTGATCGGGCGCCGCGCGTACCTGGCGGGCGAGACCGGTGACCTCACCGCGTTCGAGGCCGGTGCGAGGCGCATCTACGCCGACTGACCCTCCCTCGGATCGGAGATACCAAAAAGGGCTGTCTGTTGGCGCGAAACGTCCTCCCGAAAAGCCCTTTTTGGTGTCTCCCGCGGTGAAAGCGTTGGCGAGCGACATTAGGTCAGTTTTGAATCACTCAAGATAGGGGCTAAGCTGGCGGCATGACAGCGACACGGATCGGCTCGGAGCGCGAACTGCTGCGGTCCGCCGGCCTTCGCGCGACCGAGCAGCGCGTTGCCGTGTTGCGCGCCCTCGAGGGCAGCCCGCACGCCGATGCGAACGGTGTCTTCACTGCGGTGCTCCCTGAACTTCCCGACACGTCGTTGCAGGCGGTTTACGGGGTGCTCGGCGCGCTCACCGAGGCCGGTCTTGTGCGTCGAATCGAGCCGGCAGGCTCCCCTGCACGCTACGAACTGCGCGTCGGCGACAACCACCACCACATCGTCTGCACGCGCTGCGGCGCGATCGGTGACGTGGACTGCGCGGTCGGTTCCGCTCCGTGTCTGACGCCGGCGGACACATCCGGATTCACCCTCACCACCGCCGAAGTGACCTATTGGGGCCTCTGCCCCGACTGCGCTGCCGCGCCGCTCACCTGACGCCAACGTCTTCTCGCGCCCGGCTGCCCGTGCCGCCAGGTGCCGTCCCACCCTGCCCCCCTAACACCAAGGAGATACATGTCCGATACCTCGTACACCACCACCAACACCGGAAACCCGGTAGCGGCCGACTCGCAGTCGCTGACCGTCGGAGCAGACGGTGCGATCCCGCTGATCGACACGTACCTGACCGAGAAGCTCGCGCACTTCAACCGCGAGCGCGTGCCGGAACGCGTCGTCCACGCCAAGGGTGGTGGAGCATTCGGGGTATTCGAGACCACCGAGGACGTGTCCCGGTTCACCCGTGCCGCTGTGTTCCAGCAGGGCACGACGACCGAGATGCTCGCCCGTTTCTCGACGGTCGCCGGTGAGCAGGGTTCTCCAGACACCTGGCGCGATCCGCGCGGATTCGCCCTGAAGTTCTACACATCAGAGGGCAACTACGACCTCGTCGGAAACAACACCCCGGTGTTCTTCATCCGCGACGGCATCAAGTTCCCCGACTTCATCCACTCGCAGAAGCGGCTCCCCGGTTCGAACCTGCGCAACAACGACATGCAGTGGGACTTCTGGAGCCAGTCTCCCGAGAGCGCCCACCAGGTCACCTGGCTGATGGGCGACCGCGGTCTTCCCGCCTCATGGCGCAAGATGGACGGCTTCGGAAGCCACACCTACCAGTGGATCAACGCTGAGGGCGAACGCTTCTGGGTCAAGTACCACTTCAAGACGAACCAGGGCATCGAAGTGCTGAGCGCCGAGCAGGCGACAGAGATCGCCGGCCAGGACGCCGACTTCCACCAGCACGACCTGTACACGAACATCGCCGACGGCAACTTCCCGTCGTGGACGCTGTCCGTGCAGGTCATGCCGTACGAAGAGGCGAAGACCTACCGGTTCAACCCGTTCGACGTCACCAAGGTCTGGCCGCACGCCGACTATCCGCTGATCCGGGTGGGCACCATGACGCTGAACAGGAACGCGGAGAACTACTTCGCGCAGATCGAGCAGGCGACGTTCTCGCCGGCGAACTTCGTCCCGGGAATCGCGGCCAGCCCCGACCGGATGCTCCAGGCCCGCATCTTCTCGTACGCAGACGCCCAGCGCTACCGCGTTGGCGTCAACCACGCCCAGCTGCCGGTGAACGCGGCGAAGACGCAGGTCAACAGCTACTCGAAGGACGGCGCAGCGCGGATCGACTTCCCGCCGGCGAACCGCCCGGTGTACGCACCGAACTCGTTCGGCGGCCCGCACGCTGACCCGGCCCGCGCCGCTGAGTCGACCGGATGGCAGAACGACGGTGAGCTGCTGCACACCTCGGCCACCCTTCACGCCGAGGATGACGACTTCGGTCAGGCAGGAACCCTCTACCGCGACGTGATGGACGACGACCAGAAGGCTCGCCTGCTCGCCCAGATCACCGGGCACGTCGGCGCAGTGGTGAACGACGAGATCCGTGCACGGGCGATCGCCTACTGGTCGAACGTCGACATCGAACTCGGCGCCAAGCTCGGCGCTGCGCTCGCGATGAGGGCCGCCGTCTAGCCTTCTCGCGGCACCCGAGGGTCCGGCTCGCGCACGTCTGTGTGCGGCCGGGCCCTTCGTCGTCTGCCCGTGCGAGCGACCTCAAATTCAGCAACGGCCCTCACATTCAGGAGATCCTTGCCGAGGCTCGGCGTGTCGCACGTCCTGTACGGCGTGTCGCGGAGGATCTGCTGAATGTGGGAGGCGGGAGCGGAGAAGGTCACAGCCGCCCGGCCGCCTTGAGGGCGAGATAGCGGTCGGCGAGGGCCGGCGGAAGTTCGGACGGCGAAGCGGTGACCACCTCGGCCCCCATCTGCCGGATCGCCTCCGACACCCGTGTGATGTCAAGCAGCGAACGTTCAGCCGCGGCAGCCAGGTACACCTCGTCGCGGTTGCCCCGTTGCCGGCTCGCCGCGATGGTCCCCGGGTCGATGACGGATGCGACGACCACCATGTGCCGCTTCGTCAGCTGAGGAAGCATCGACAGCAGTGCCGTGGATGCCCCCGGTGCGTCGACCGAGGTGAGGAGGACAAGGAGCGACCGCTGGCTCGTGACGCCGCGAACCAGCCCGGGTACCGCCGCCCAGTCCATCTCGAGCAATTCCGATTCGACCCCTGCGAGGGCATCGACCATCTTCGCCATCAGGTCAGCGCCCGTCGCCCCCTGAACCCGTGCACGCATCCGGCGATCGTAAGCGAGGAGATCGACCCTGTCCCCGGCGCGCGTGGCCAGGGCGGCGAGCAGCAGGGATGCTTCGAACGCCGTGTCGAGCCTCGGCTCATCGGCGATCCTCGCCGCCGATGTCCGAGCGGTGTCGATCACGAGGATGACCCGGCGGTCTCGTTCAGGCCGCCACGTCCGCACGACGACGTCACGGCGGCGCGCGGTCGCCCTCCAGTCGATCGAGCGTACGTCGTCGCCGCGGACATACTCCCGCAGCGAGTCGAATTCGGTGCCCTGCCCGCGCACCATCACGCTCGTCGCCCCGTCCAGCTCCCGGAGCCTCGCCAGCCGGGACGGCAGGTGCTTCCGCGCATGAAACGGAGGGAGCACCCGGATCCGCCCCGGGCTCTTCAGGGTTGCCTGCCTGGCCCACAGCCCGAGCGGGCCGAACGAACGCACCGTCACCAGTTCGACGCGTCGTTCCCCTCGCCGGAACGGCGTGAGCGGAACCGTGACGAGCCGGCGTTCCCCGGCCGGGATGGTGACCCTGGTTCGGGTGATCGAGGCGCCGGCCGACGGCTGCCAGGCGTCGCGGACCACACCGCGCAGAGTGCGCCTGCCGGGGTTCACCAGGTAGAGGTCGCTCGCGACGGTCTCCCCGAGCCGGGTTCGGGAAGGCAGCGACCTCGACGGCACCAGCACGCGGGGGGATGCCGCGAGCGCGAGGTCGAGGATCCCGAGCGCGATCGCGAACAGCAGCCAGCCGGCGAGGACGAGTCCTGGCTCGCCGGTGGCCTCGCCTGCCACGATCACCGGCACGATGCCGAGCACGACAAGCGCAACAAATCTCCCCGAAACGGTCATCTAGATCGGCACCTGCACCTGCTGCAGAATCGAGCGGAGGATGGAGTCCGAGGCGACGCCCTCGAGCTCCGCCTCCGGGCGAAGCACCAACCGGTGGCGCCAGACCGGGAGCAGCATGGCCTGCACGTGGTCCGGGGTGACCCACGAGTAGCCGCTGAGCCACGCCCACGCCTTGGCGGCCGACAGCAGCGCGGTTGTCCCGCGGGGGCTGACACCCATCCGAACCGACGGGCTCGACCTCGTCGCCCTGGCGAGGTCGACGATATAGCTGAGCACGTCCGGGCTGACGCCGGTGCCGGCGGCGGCGAGCTGCGCCTCGGCGAGATCCGCCGCGCCGAGCACGGCGGTGACGCCGGCGCCGGCGAGGTCGCGGGGGTTGAAACCTGCGGAGTGCCGGCGCAGGACCTCGACCTCGAGGTCCCGTTCGGGGATGTCGAGGACGAGCTTCAGCAGGAACCGGTCCAGTTGCGCCTCCGGCAGCGTGTACGTCCCCTCGTATTCGATCGGGTTCATGGTTGCTGCCACGACGAACGGCTCCGGCAGCGGCTGGGTGACGCCGTCGGTCGACACCTGGCGTTCCTCCATCGCTTCGAGCAGGGACGACTGCGTCTTCGGCGGCGTCCGGTTGATCTCGTCGGCGAGCAGGATGTTGGTGAACACCGGACCGCGGCGGAACTCGAACTCACCGGTCTTCGCGTCGTAGACGAGCGAACCGGTCACATCGCCTGGCATCAGGTCTGGCGTGAACTGGACGCGTTTCGTGTCGAGGTCGAGTGCCTGGCTGAGCGTGCGCACCAGCAGCGTCTTCGCTACGCCTGGCACACCTTCCAGCAGAACGTGGCCCTTCGCGAGGAGGGCGATGATCAGCCCGGTGACAGCAGGCTCCTGGCCGACAACGGCCTTGCCGACTTCCCGCCGTACCTGCACCAGCTTCGCCCGCAGTTCAGCGTTCCTCGGGGACTCGACCTCGACTGGGCGGCCCGAGTCCGGGGTCCGGTCCGGCCGCCCCGCCGCTGAAGGCTGGGGGGCCGCGGTGCCCTGGGGGTACGGCTGGCCGTGGGATGTCGGTGAGGTCATGAGCGCATTCTTCCGGTTCGGTTGTGGTTTCGGCGACGATCAGGAGTACTCAGCGGGGGCTCGTCGGGGGACGCGGGTCGACCGCGACGGCGACCGCCGCCTCGAGGTCTCGGAGGGCGTCGGAGAGAGCGACGACCTCGCGTTCAGAGGACGGAAGGATATCGAGAAGGATGCCGCGCACCTCGCGCGGGTCCCTGCCGAGCGCCGACGCGACGGCATCCGACACCTCGGCAACGCTCGCATGGCGCGACAGTCCAAGAGCGTTGCCCAGCCGCCCGACAGCGCCGATCCGGAGTGCGTCGACCGCACGGGTCCGCGCTGCGCTGCGCTGGTAAAGCCGTGACCGGCCCTCCATCGTTTCACCGGCAGGCACCGTAACCGGTAGGTCCTCGGCGACGAGCGGGCCGAATCGTCGCCCACGCCAGAACATGGCGACGAGCACGGTGATTCCCAGGAGGGATGTCACCGGCACGAGCCAATTCGGCGTCAGCTCCGCGAGCGACGGCGGGCCGGATGCCTCAACATCCGCGATCGACGGAAGGTACCAGACGAGGCGATCCGTTCTCCCGAGCAACCCCAGGCCGAGCGCCGCGTTCCCATGCAGGATCACGGCATCGTTGGTGAGCAGTTCTGACGGCCCCAGGATCCAGAGGGTGTCGCCGGCGTCCGGAATGCTGAGAAGCCCGAAGCCGCCGGTGTCGGCCGGGAAACAGCCGGTGGCAGTGGTGTCGTCCGGGAAAGCGAAGGTGGGGCCCGGGCTGATGGTCCCCGCACGCCGGGCAGCGTCTTGGTCGCACTCGGCGTCGAGCGATTCGTCCGGATCGGCCGGGCCTGCAGCCCGGACATCGGGTACGAGGGCTTGCAGGTGCCGGAAGCCGGGGGAGAGCAGCACCACATCGCCGGCCTCGCTGGCGAGCTCCGTGAGGCGGTCGCCGGCGAGGTAACCGGATGGGTCGTAGACAGCCAGCGTCGAACCCGGCACAGAGGAGGCCGTCATGGCCTCGTCGAAGCCGTCAGGCAGGACCACGTCGACGCCCTGGTTCCTCAACACCTCGGCGACGGCTTTCGTCCCGGTCGGCGCGGCGCTCGCCGGATCCAGGGGAAGCCCGTTCGATGCGCCGCCCCGCGTCAGCAGCAGGGTCAGCGCGACGACGACCAGGCAGACCCCGGCGACACCGGCCCAGAACAACCCGCGCCTGGCAACTGTCCTGGCCCGGGGTGTCACCACCCGGTCGTCGAACGACCCAGGCGTGATTCGCTTAGCTGATCTCATGCTGAGCTCCCGGCTCCGACCTGCTCGAAGCCGACAGGGGACTCCTTCTGCAGGCGACCGTCGAGAACGCGCAGACGGTCGAAGTCCTCCGAGCTGCCCTCCTCGCCGAGATAGCGCACTCGGTCGAAGATCTCCGCAGCCTGCGCGAGCTCGTCGGAGAACCGGGGGAAGGTCGCGGAGGCGCGGGCCGTGAAATCGTGCGCGGTCGTGCCTGGGCTGGCCCGAACGATCGTCCGTTCGGCAAGGCCGCGGGCGATCGCGCGGAACTGCTCGAGAACAGCGAGCGTCCAGTCGCCGGCTGAGGCGGCCGCGGCGGCAGCCGACCGAAGTTCGGCCGCGGTGCGGCGGTCATCGTCGCTGAACAGCCCGGTCGAGGTCCGGCTGCGGCGATTCACGCGGGGCAGTCCCCAAATGAGAAGAGCGGTGACGAGGCCGGCCACGACCAGGCCGGCGATGGCGACGGGGAGCCAGTCCAGCGGCACGGAGGCGCCCGGCTGGAACAGCCTCATCAGCCAATCGAAGAACGCCTGGCTGAGCTGGTCGAACAGGCTCGGCCGTGCCGCCGTGTACTCCGGTTTCGACAGTTCCTCGAGAAGCCACTCCCGTGCATCCGGTGCGTCTGGCACGACGGGCACATCGAACCGGGAAACGCCCGCTAGGACCATGAAGGTCCCGTCGGGGCGTTCCCGCCGCTGGCGCGGACCAGATACGGGTCCGGCGCCGACGGGTCGCCCGACTGGCGGGCCTCGACGAAGCGGATGAGTTCCAGGTCAAGGCCCTCCTTGCGCATCCTCAGGTCGATGCAGATGAACGCGATCGTGGCGGACTGGACAACGCTGGTGACGGATGCCACGAGCAGCGACACCACGATCAGGCCGACATAGGCGAGCGCGGGGGCGATCCAGTCCTCGGCAGTGGACGATGTCGGGTCGACGAGGCTGATCGCGATCATGTAGAGGACGGAGATGGGAGTGACGACGACCTGCGAGACGGTGCCGACGATGAACGCGATCAGGAACTCGACGCCGAGGGTTCTCCAGAAATAGCCGTCGGTGAGCTGCCAGGAGCGACGGACCGCCGCGGCGACGCCCACGCGTTCCAGCACGATGACGCTGGGAACGATGGACAGCTTGGTCCCGAGCCAGACGAACGCCGCGACAAGGGCGAGGCCCGCGAGGATGCCGACGACGACGCCCGCGGCGACGAACCCGTCGCCGAGCGCCACCAGCAGCCAGACGACCCCGACGATCAGTGCGACAGTCACCGCTATCGCGGCGCCGGCGAGAAGCGTCCAGAGCAGGAGGGAACCGAGCCTGGGCCAGGTGGCTTTCCAGGTGGCGCGAAGGCTGAGCTTCTCGCCGAGGGTGGATCGTGCCGCTTCGGTGACGATGACGCCTTGGAGGAAGACCGTCGCTGCCAGACTGATGAGGAGCGGCACGAGCGACGAGAGCAGAATGGCGACGATGCCGCCTGCGGCGACAGCGTCCTGGTCGTCAGGCGCAGCGCTGATGATCCTGCCGATGACGAAGAAACTCACGACTCCGACAACAAGCAGGCTGACCAGGACGGTGATCGCCTGGACGAGCAGAGCGCTGCCGAACGTGGCTTTCGGGTTGCGTTTGAGGGTGAGGAACGGGGCGCCGAGCAACGTGCCGAAGCCAAGGGGGCGCAGCGGGATGAGCCCCGGTCTGGGGGGAGGCGCCCAGGCCGGCTGCGGGGACCCGCCCTGCTGTGCGCCCGGATATCCGGCCAACGGGCCGCCTGGCTGCCGGTGGGGGTCCTGGCCGTAGGGGTACTGACCGGAAGGCGGCGCCAGCTGCGGGTACTGCTGGGGGTACCCGTTTGAGCCGTACGGGGCGGGCGCGAAGGGTTGCACCGGCAGGGGGCCCGGCGGCACGGGCCCATAAACCGGCTGGTCAGCGCCCTGATCCGGGGCGACGGTCGAAGGCGGGTACTCCCTCGCCCGGTCCGGGCGCGGCTCTTTTGTCGAGGAGTCGCGTGCGGACCCGCCCGGTTCCTGCCAGTTCTCGTCGTTGGTCACTCCAGCGGCCCCCTCAAGCGTTCGACATTACGCCTTCTTATCGTGTCACACCGGTCCCACCCCCACCATGAGAGCCGAGGCATCCGTTCCCAGCGGTTCTCGGCCAACTGCCATCGGGTTGCCGCTAATCTGGGTGCCAGGTATTGCATGGCAGCGTTTTCGCGTTGTTGGCTCATGAATCGAGAACGAGGCGTATGAACGCACGGATCCTGGTCGTCGACGACGACACCGCTCTGGCCGAGATGATCGGCATTGTGCTGCGCACCGAGGGTTTCGAGCCGTTCTTCTGCGCTGACGGGTCAGGCGCGTTTGACGCCTTCCATGAGTCCCGGCCCGACCTGGTGCTGCTCGACCTCATGCTGCCCGGTATCGACGGCATCGAGGTCTGCACCCGCATCCGCAGCGAATCGGGTGTTCCGATCATCATGCTGACCGCGAAGACCGACACGTCGGATGTCGTCAAGGGGCTCGAATCCGGCGCGGACGACTACATGGTCAAGCCGTTCAACCCGAAGGAGCTGGTCGCTCGCATCCGCACCCGGTTGCGCCCGGCCTCACCGCAGTCCCAGGATTCGCTTCAGATCGGCGACCTGGTCCTCGACGTCGCCGGACACGAAGTAAAGCGCGGCCAAAAGCAGATCAACCTCACCCCACTCGAATTCGACCTCCTGCTCACACTCGCGTCGAAGCCGCAGCAGGTCTTCACCCGGGAGATGCTCCTCGAACAAGTCTGGGGCTACCACTACAAAGCCGACACCCGCCTGGTCAACGTGCACGTGCAGCGGCTGCGCGCCAAGGTCGAGGACGACCCGGACAACCCGCGCATCGTGATGACCGTCCGCGGCGTCGGCTACCGTGCCGGCGCCGGCGCCCCAGCCTGAGGACGGGATTTCCGTGGGACAGGGTGTCTCGGGCATTCGACTCGAAAACTGGAGGACATGGCCCGCTCGAGCGGTGCGCTCCTGGCGACGGTCGCTGCAGTTCCGGACCATCGTCGTCACCCTGGCCCTGTCATTGTTCGCCCTGCTGATCTCCAGCTTCTACATGGCCATCACCATCGGCAACGACCTGTTCCAGTCGCGCGTGAGCCAGGTGCAGCAGGACTCGGCCCGCGCGATCGAATCAGCCCAGAACATCCTCGATTCCTCCAGCGACGCCGGCCGCGGCAGCACCCAGGAGCTGATGGGCGCCGCGCGCGAGGAGATCACCCGCGCGTCGTCGAGCACGATGATCGCCGGTTACCGCGCACCGGGGCAGGAGCCAAGTCCGACCGGCCCACAGGACTTCGAGAACGTGCGGCTCAACGCTGTCGTCAGTGACGAACTCCGGCGGCTGGTGCAGAACAACCCGGACGAGCAGTGGTGGCAGTCTGTGTCGCTGCAGACCGCTGACGGGAACCGGGTGCCGGGGATCGTTGTGGGTTCCCAGATCACCCTGCCCGAGGGGAGCCGCTGGGAGATCTACATCGGCTTCGACCTCAGCGACACCGAGCAGACCCTGCTGTTCGTACAGCGCACTCTGCTCATCGGTGGGCTCACGTTGCTGCTCCTTGTCGGCGCCGTTGCCTGGGTGATCGTCCGGCTCGTCGCAAACCCCGTGCGCGTCGCGGCGGAGACAAGCGAACGGCTGGCCAGCGGAGACCTGGAGGTGAGGATCCCTGTGAAGGGTGAGGACGAACTTGCCACGCTCGCGCGATCATTCAACCGCATGGCCGACAGCCTGCAATCCCAGATCCGCGAACTCGCCGACCTCTCCCAGGTGCAGCAACGGTTTGTCTCGGACGTGTCCCACGAACTCCGCACACCGCTCACCACCATCCGGCTGGCGGGTGACGTGCTGTACGACCAGCGGTCCGAGTTCCCTCCGGCGACCGCTCGGACCGCCGAACTCCTGCACACCCAGACCCAGCGCTTCGAAGCTCTCCTCGCCGACCTGCTTGAGATCAGCCGCTACGACGCCGGTTCGGTGCAACTGGAGATCGAACCGCACAGCCTCGTCCACCTCGCCGAAGATTCGATCGAGGGGATGGCGTCGCTCGCCGAGCAGAAGGGCTCAGACGTCCGCCTTGTCGCGCCTGGCGGATACTCCGACGTCGAAATCGACCCGCGTCGCATCCGGCGGGTCGTCCGCAACCTGCTCGGCAACGCAATCGAGCACGGCGAGGGCAAACCCATCGTCGTGGCCGTCGACAGCAATGAGCAAGCGGTCGCCCTGTCGGTTCGCGACTACGGGCACGGAATGACCGAGGAGGACGCCCAGCGCGTCTTCGACCGGTTCTGGCGCGCCGACCCGTCGCGGAAACGAACGATCGGCGGAACGGGGCTCGGACTCGCCATCGCACTGGAGGACGCCCAGTTGCACGGTGGGAGCCTGGAGGTGTGGTCGCGGGTCGGTGCCGGCAGCTGTTTCCGGCTCACCCTTCCGCGCGTGCTCGGCCAGGAGGTCGCCGTCTCCCCGCTCCCGTTGCCGCCGGCGGACGCAGACGCCAACCCACCGCAGGCGGACACGTCGGATGCGGCACCGCACGCAGCAACGGACACCAGGAATGAGAAGGGGGTGGGAGTATGAGACCACGCACCTGGCCGGTCGTCATGGCTGTCGTCGCCTCCCTGGTCCTCGGCGGCTGCTCGGGCATCCCGCAGTCCGGTGCGCCGCGCATCGGGCAACCGGTACCGGGCGCCGAAGACCCGGAGGTCCAGTTCATCGCGGACAGCCCGCAGGCAGGGGCCAGCCAGGAGGCCATCCTGCGCGGCTTCATCGACGCGGCATCAAGCCCCCGCGAGGACTACGCCACCGCCAGGGAGTTCCTCGCCCCCAAGATCCGGGCGACCTGGGAGCCCGACCTCAACGTCATCGTCGACGAGGCCGCGCAGAGAAGCTACGTCTCCGCGGATGAGACCTCGATGCATCTCACCGTCGCACCGATCGCGGAGGTGAACGCTGAGGGGGAATACACCGAGTTCAGCACCAGGACCCCACTCACCCAGGGCTACAGCTTCACCAAGGTCAAGGATGAATGGCGGATCAGTGTCGCCCCTGACCGGGTTGTCCTCGACTCGCAACGCTTCAACGACGTGTTCGGCTCATACGCTCTCACCTTCTTCGACCCGTCGTGGAGCTACCTCGTGCCCGACCTCCGCTGGTTCCCGTCGAGAACGTCGACAGGAACGCGCATCGTGAAGGCGCTGCTCGACGGGCCAGGCCCTCTCCTGACCGGAGCGGTGACGACGGCGTTCCCCGAGGGGACCACCCTGACGAAAGGGGCGGTGCCGATTGTCGGTGACGTCGCCCAGGTCGACCTGAGCAGCGAAGTCTCCCAAGCCGACGAGGTGACCTTCCAGCGGATGCAGGCTCAAATCGCCGGAAGCCTTACTGGCGTGTCAGCCATCAACTCGGTGAGCGTCACGGTGAACAGCAGCACCGAGAACATTCCCGCCCTCACACTCACGTCGCCGCGGGCAGACCCCAGGGCGCTCGTGCTCGCTGAGGAGGGCTTCGGGTTCCTTTCGAACGGGGATTCGCTCGAGCGCCTTCCCGGCTTATCCGATCAGGTCGAAAGGCTCCGACCGGACTCCGTCGTGGTCAACGCCGAGCACAGCCTCGCCGCCGCCCGGACCGCTGACGGGATCTTCGCCATCCGTGCTTCAGCGGCCGAACCGCTCCGCGTCGACGCCAGGCCTGGCCTCATCGCGCCATCTCTCGACACGTTCGGCTACATCTGGAGTGTTCCAACCTCTGCCCCTGCTTCGCTCGTCGTCTCCCGGTCTGACGGGTCCCTGACCTCCGTCCAGACGAGCTGGCCTGAGGCCTCCTCGATCCTCTCGCTGGCGGTCTCGCGGGACGGCACCAGGGTTGTCGCGCTGGTCAGGGTGGGAGAAGAACCGCGCCTGCTCGCCGCCGGCATCCAGCGTGACAGGGACAACCGGCCCGTCATCCTTGGCGACCCACAGGTGCTCGCCGTCGGCACCGGCACTGCCGTCACCACGACCTGGGTCGACGACCTCACCGTCGCGACGCTGACCACAGCCGCCGACGGGACGACCGAGATCGTCAAACAGGTCATCGGGGGCCAGTCCGAATTGCTGCAGGGGTCGGCAGGCGCCGTTTCTCTTGTCGCCGGATCGGGTCTCCGCCAGTTGCGTGCCGTGGGCGCCGACGGCCACCTGACGGCCTTGCGGACCTCGGCGTGGCAGATCGTCGGGTCAGGTATCTCCCTGATCGCGACCCAACTGGGAAGCCCGGTCTAGGTCCTTCACAACGGCCGCCCATGGCGTCCGTCTGCACCGGTGTGCCAGACGGACGCCGCCCGTCGCCGCGCCGGTTCATGCTGGCCGGATGGATGCAGCCCGGTTGGCACTCGCATCGGTGCGGGAAGCTCTCGCCGTTCTGGTTCCTGTCGCCTGCGTGGGCTGCGGGCTGCCCGACTCGGCGGTCTGCCCCGCCTGTGAGGAGCGGATGGCTGGAGCGGCCACGCGGGTGGAGATCGAACCCGGCTTCCCGGTCTGGTTCGGAACTGCGTACACGGATGTGGCCAGGCGTGCGATCCTGGCGCTGAAGAACGAGCAGCGCACAGACGCGGCGGCGTCCCTTGCCCGCGTCCTCGTCCGGGCTCTCCAGGCTGCCGTCCTCGAACTGTCTGAGCTGACGGATCCTCCCGGCCCCGTCGCCCTCGCGGCGCTCCCGTCCACGCGATCCGCCTACCGGAGACGCGGCTACCGGCCGGTCGACGTGGTCGTCGCGAAAACCGAGCTCCGGCTGGAGCATCCGCTGGCCTGGCGCCGCCAGCCCGCCGACCAGATCGGACTCACCGTCGACGAACGCATGGACAACCTGAACGGTTCGCTCCGGCCGCGTCGGCCGGTGCGCGAGCGCTCCTTCTTGCTTCTCGACGACGTCGTCACGACCGGTGCGACACTCCTCGAAGCGAAGCGGGCGCTCACCGCCGGTGGCGCTTCGGTGATCGGTGCCGCAGTGATCGCAGCCACGCCCCGGCGCGTACGGCGCGTCACCGAGAAGTTCTCCTCTGCTGAGTGACTTATCCAGCTGCCCGGACTACGGTGGGGGCAAAGGCGCGAAACGACCGCCCTAGATATTGCGGCGGCACGCCTGATCTGGGAGGTAGACGTGGAAACAAACATTGTCGGACAAGGCCTGGGACTCACTGATCGCTTCCGCGATTATGTGGAAGAGAAGTCGGAAAAAATTGCCCATCTGTCAGACCGGGCCCTCGCATTCGAGGTCAAGGTCAGCCGTCACCATGACAAGAGCGGCAAACCTGGCGACGACCGCGTTGAGCTCACCCTCATCGGCCCAGGGCCGCTCGTGCGAGCGGAAGCGGCCGGTTCAGACAAATACGTGGCCTTCGATCTGGCAATAGCCAAACTGCTCGAGCAGGTTCGGCGGGCGAAGGATCGGAAGAAGGTCCTCCGCGGAAAACGCCGAACATCGTTGCAGGCCGCGAGCGCTGACGGGTTCAGCGGAATCGACCTCCAGCCGGCCGACCTCGAAACGATAGATCGGGTGGCCACCGGGTCGGTTCCCGTTCTCGAGGAAGAGGCGAAGGATGACGACGAATACTGCCCTGTCGTCATCCGGGAGAAGGTGTTCCCCGCAGAAATCATGACTGTCGATGAGGCGGTCGACCGGATGGAACTCGTCGGGCATCCCTTCTTCCTCTTCGTCGACCAGAAGAACGACCGCCCCAGCGTCGTCTATCGTCGCAAGGGCTGGGACTACGGGGTCATCGGCCTCGAAGACGAATCGGCTGCCGAGAGGAAACGCGCTTAAGCAGCGAAGGTTCACGCGGGTGCTCCTCCGGGCACCCGCGTGAACCGCGTTGAGGGGGAGGATCTCCGCACAGATTCAGGATGCTCCCACCCGGACCCGGACTAACATGGAAACGGTCGACTGTGCGAGAGCCTTTTCGACCGCCCCGCGCATCCCGCGCGGCCGCACGTGGGACAACGTGCCCGAGAGCAAAGTGGAGTTCAATACGTGGCCTCAGTACTAGAGAAGGTTCTTCGCCTGGGCGAGGGCCGAGTGATCCGGAAACTCGAGAACCTCGCGACGGCAGTCAACTCGCTCGAGCCCGACTTCTCCGACCTCACCGACGAGGAGTTGCGGGCCGAGACGACGGAACTGCGTGAACGCTACGCCAACGGCGAGTCGCTCGACGACCTCATGCCCGAAGCGTTCGCCGCCGTTCGGGAAGCGTCCAAACGGACGCTCGGCCTGCGGCACTTCGACGTCCAGCTGATGGGCGGCGCTGCCCTGCACCTCGGCAACATCGCCGAGATGAAGACCGGTGAAGGCAAGACCCTGGTCGCCACCCTGCCGGCCTACCTCAACGCCATCGCGGGCAAAGGCGTCCACGTCATCACCGTGAACGACTTCCTCGCGACCTACCAGTCCGAGCTCATGGGCCGGGTGTTCCGTGCTCTCGGAATGACGACAGGCGTCATCCTCGCCGGGCAGACTCCCGAACAACGGCGCGAGCAGTACAACGCCGACATCACTTACGGCACGAACAACGAGTTCGGTTTCGATTACCTGCGCGACAACATGGCATGGCAGTCCAAGGATCTTGTGCAGCGTGGACACTTCTACGCGATCGTCGACGAGGTCGACTCGATCCTCATCGACGAGGCTCGCACGCCGCTCATCATCTCCGGCCCGGCGTCGGGGGAAGCGAACCGCTGGTTCGCCGAGTTCGCCCGGCTCGCCACGGTTCTCGTGGACGGCGAGGACTACGAGGTCGACGAGAAGAAGCGCACCGTCGGCGTCCTGGAACCAGGCATCGAGAAGGTAGAGGACTACCTCGGCATCGACAACCTCTACGAATCGGCGAACACGCCGCTGATCTCCTTCCTCAACAACTCGATCAAGGCGCGGGCGCTGTTCAAGAAGGACAAGGACTACGTCGTCATGAACGGCGAGGTGATGATCGTCGACGAGCACACCGGCCGAATCCTCATGGGCCGCCGCTACAACGAGGGCATCCACCAGGCGATCGAAGCCAAGGAAGGCGTTCAGGTCAAGGCTGAGAACCAGACCCTCGCCACCGTGACCCTGCAGAACTACTTCCGGCTCTACGAGAAACTCTCAGGCATGACCGGTACCGCAGAGACTGAAGCCGCCGAGTTCATGTCCACATACAAGCTCGGCGTGGTGCCGATCCGCACCAACAAGCCGATGCGCCGGATCGACGGCGCTGACCTCGTCTACAAGAACGAGGAGACGAAGTTCGCCCAGGTCGTCGAGGACATCGCCGAACGTCACGAGAAGGGCCAGCCCGTCCTCGTTGGAACGACGAGCGTCGAGAAGAGCGAATACCTATCCAGGCTCCTCGCCAAGAAGGGCGTGCGGCATGAGGTCCTCAACGCGAAGAACCACGCACGGGAGGCGGCGATCGTCGCCCAGGCCGGGCGGCTCGGATCCGTCACCGTCGCCACCAACATGGCCGGCCGTGGCACCGACATCATGCTCGGCGGAAACGCCGAGTTCCTCGCGGTGCAGGAGATGAACGCCAAGGGGCTCAGCCCGGTCGACACGCCGGAAGAGTACGAGGCGACATGGGACGACGTCTTCGCCGCCGTGAAGGACAAGGTCAATGAGGAGGCCGAGAAGGTCGTCGCGGCCGGCGGACTGTACGTCCTCGGCACGGAGCGGCACGAGTCGCGCCGCATCGATAACCAGCTTCGCGGTCGTTCAGGGCGCCAGGGGGACCCAGGCGAGAGCCGGTTCTACCTGTCGCTGACCGACGACCTCATGCGGCTGTTCAACTCGGGCGCCGCCGAAGCGCTCATGGGCAGGGGCGGCGTACCGGATGACATGGCGATCGAGTCCAAATGGGTCAGCCGTGCCATCCAGAGCGCACAGTCACAGGTTGAAGCACGCAACGCGGAGATCCGCAAGAACGTCCTGAAGTACGATGACGTCCTCAACCGGCAGCGTGAAGCCATCTACACCGACCGCCGCCACATCCTCGAAGGCGACGACCTGCACGAGCGTACGCAGAAGTTCCTCGAGGACGTCATCGACGAGGTGCTCGATGTGCACATCGGCGAGGGCAACGGCGACGACTGGGATTTCGACGCCCTGTGGGTCGATCTGAAGACGCTGTACCCGATCTCCCTCACCGTCGATGAGGTGGTGGCGGAAGCCGGCCAGAAAGGCAGGATCAACCGCGACTTCATGCGCAGGGAGATCCTCTCGGATGCGCGGCTCGCATACTCTCGCCGCGAAGAACAGCTCGGAGCTCCCGCGATGCGCGAGCTGGAGCGTCGCGTCGTCCTGCAGGTCATCGACCGCCGCTGGCGCGACCACCTCTACGAGATGGACTACCTCAAGGACGGTATCGGCCTGCGTGCGATGGCGCAGCGCGACCCGCTGGTCGAGTACCAGCGCGAGGGCTTCAGCATGTTCCAGCAGATGATGGGGCAGATCCGCGAGGAATCCGTCGGTTACCTGTTCAACCTCGAGGTCGAAGTCAAGAAGGGTGCGACGGAGGAAGTCACCACCGTCGAAGCCAAGGGGCTCGACCGCCCCGAGGGCGCGGACGAGAAACTCAGCTACTCGGCCGCGAACGAAGGCGGCGAAGTCGAGGTTCGCAACGAGCAGGGGCAGATCGAGAAGGCAGCGACCGTCAGGGCGCAGAAAGCCTCAGAAGGCGCAGCTGCTTCGCGGACCGGCGCGACCGCCGCACAGCCTGCGCCGTCCGCGGCCCGGGGGGCGTTCGGCCAGAAGGGTGACGTAGCGGCCGTCGCGGGCAACCGGGCGGACCGTCGCGCGCAGGGCAAGAAGAAGTAGGTCCTGGCCCGCTTTGCGCCGTCCTCACCCTGGTTCGCCAGGGCGGGGACGGCGCTTTTTTCGCGGTATCCGGCGCACAGCGGGCGTCAGAGCACCGAGATGGCGGTCGCCCGCCAGCGGTGATCCATGCCCTCCAGCCGGATGGCCACGGCACGTGACCGGGTTCGCTGGTGCACCATGATCACGGCCTCAACCACCCCGTCCCGGGGTTCGAAGAGGGTGATCGTGCCGATCTTCAGGATCGGCCGGACCGCCTGCAACCCCTTCACCTGCCGCGCCCGCGCCGACACCACCTGGCGTTTGAGCAGGTGCTTGTAGACGTCTTCCGAGATCCACCTGGCGAGTTGGTCGAGTTCCCGCGCCCCGGCGAGAACCTCCATCACGCAGCGGGTCAGGTTCTCGAGTAACGGCTCCGGTGGCGGGAGCTCAGCGGTCGGGGTCCTTTGCCTGCCGAAGAACTGGTCGGGGTCGAAAGGGTTGTGCGCCTGCCCGGCGTTCCGGGCGTGGGATGCCGGCTCGCCGGCGGTCGGGGAGTTCATGCGTGGCTCCGCTGAGAAACGTGCAACGAAAACAACCAGGACGGGGAGGGCACGGCGGCCAGAGGGCCTGAAGCGAAACGTCGCTACCCGCATGCAACGTCTCGCTCGGTGACAGGATGCCTGCTTTGGACACACGCACGGCCTGCGTCAGCGATATTTCCCCGGTTAAGGGGCTTTTATGTCGAGCTACTTTCCCAGCGCGGGCTCCCTCTTGTAAACCCCACTTTTCAATCTGTGGATAACTTCGGCGACCGGCCCGCCGAATGGCTACTGTCCTCTGCATGCGCTGGGACAGCCTCTTTGACGACCTCGAAAGCCAGCTCGAACACGAGTCGCATGCCGAGGAAGTCGATCGGCGAGCAGAGGACCACCGGCTTCGGCTCGGCCGGCTCACTCTCCGGGACCGCCTGCAGGCCTTCTCGGGCAGAGAAGGCTCCAGGCGGGAGGTTGTGCTGGAGCTCAGCACTGGAGCGACGATGATCATCCTTCCGCAGGCGTTCGGGCGTGACTGGATGTCGGGAGACGTGCTCTCGCGGGACGGGGCATCCGGGGCCTGTGTCGTCCCGCTGAGCGCGATCACCGGGATGCTGCTCCCGAAGGAGTGCCTTGCGAGGAGCCTCGCGGTGCCGGATCGGGACGAACGGCCTCCGCGCCTCAGCGACCGGATCGGGTTGAGTTTCGTGCTGAGGGACTTGTGCAGGCGCCGGGTCTACGTGCGTCTGCACGAGGGGACGAACGGCCATGGGGTGCACGGTGGAACGCTCGACAGGGTCGCCGCTGACCATGTCGACCTTGCGGTGCACGAGCCGGGTGTGCCGCGCAGGGAACGTAACGTCAGCCACCTGCGAGTCGTGCCGGTCACGGCGATCGGACTGATCGCGTTGTGACACCGGGTTCAGGGATCTTCGGGGCGGCGGATCATGCCGTTGGAGACCTCGGGGAGGCTGGCGAGGTCGGATCCCTGCCAGAGCCCCATCCTCCGTGTCTCCTCGTACTTGTTCTCGATGTACGCCTCGAGGACCGCCCGCTCGATGCGCCAGCGGCTCGGGGATCCCACCGAGATCGCCGGCAGTTCGGCTGAGCGCACAAGCTCGATGACTTCGGAGGGAGCGATGTTCAGGATATCCGCCGTGTCGGCCACTGTGAGGAAGCGCCCGACGGAGTCCGAAGAGACCGTATCCATGGGTCGATTATTCCGCTCACGGTTCTCTTCCGAACCGACTGTGGATAACTTTCTCAGCCAGCGCGGGAACTTGGCACGATTGGGGACACGCCGCTGTCGGTTGCGCAGCGGTCAGGGTTCGGAGGTTCCATGAACGGGCGCTTGCGCTTGCCTGCAGTCGACCCGCGCGTCGTCGTCGGTGCCGGGCTGATCCTCGCCTCGGTGGCCGGGGTATGGGTCGTCGTCGAAGCCGCTGACCAGTCCAGCCCCGTGCTGGTTGCGGCATCGACTCTCTCCGTCGGCGACACCATCGCCGAGGACGACCTCGAGATCGCCCACGTGCGCCTCGGCGCCGCGGACGCCCGCTACCTCGTCAGCGTGCCTGACGGGGGACTGGTGGTCACCCGCACGGTCTTCGAAGGCGAACTCGTGCCTCGTTCTGCTGTGAAAGCGAAGGCGGCCGTGCAGGTCAGAGCCGTTGTGGTCGAATCGGCGACGAGGCTCCCCGGGTCGGTGAAGCCCGGTTCCCTCGTCGACGTCTGGGCCGCGGAGCAGCAGGAGGACGGGTCGTTCGCGCCTCCCGTCGTTGTGGTCGGCGGCGCGAGCGTCGTCGAGGTCCTGGAGCCGCAGGGCATCGTCGCTGCCGGCCCTGCGGACACCGTCGAGATCCTCGTCCCGACAGGGGCTGTGGCGCTCCTCCTCGCAGCATTGGCCGGCGACAGCGCCATCTCCCTCGTCCCGGCCGGATGACGAACATGGCGAACCTGGCGTTCTTCCTTGACCGCGACGATGAGGACCGGCTCGTCGCCGCGATGGTCGAACGCGGGCATCGGGTCGAGATGAGGATCGGTCCGCTCACCGACCCCGTGGTCGCGATCTCCGCGGTCACACCCGATGTGCTGCTCGTGTCCGCTGATGAGGACCGTCTCAGTGCTGCGCTTCTCGCCGCCTGCGACGCCCGCGGCATTCGCGTGGTCGCGCTCGCCTCCTCCGCTGCCGCGCGACGCAACGTGGCGGCGCTCGGGCTCTATGACGTCCTCAATGCCGCCACGTCGCCAGACGCGATCGACGAGGTCGTCAGAGGGGGAGCGGTGGAGGCGGCGGCCGGGGGCGGGACACGATCCGGCGTCGTCGTCGCCGTGTGGGGGCCGGCAGGTGCTCCAGGGCGCACCACCGTGGCGATCAACCTGGCGACCGAAATCGCCGCAGCAGGCAGGACCGTCGCCCTCGTCGACGCCGACACCCACAGTGCCTCGATCGCACCGGTGCTCGGGATGCTCGACGAAGCACCGGGGTTCGCTGCAGCCTGCCGCCTGGCAGGCCAGAACGGACTCAGCCTGGCGGAACTCGACCGGATCCGCCAGCCGTACTCCGTCGCAGGCGGAACGCTCTCCGTGCTCACCGGCATCCCCCGTGCTTCTCGGTGGCCGGAGATCAGCACCGACCGCGTCTCGAGGACCATCGCTGCCTGTCGCGGCTGGGCTGACTACGTCATTCTCGATACCGGTTTCAGCCTCGAGAACGACGAGGAGATCTCCAGTGACCTGTTCGCGCCCCGGCGCAACGCCGCCACACTGGCTGCATTGGGGGCTGCTGACCGCGTTCTCGCCGTCGGCGCCGCGGATCCGATCGGCCTCGCCCGCTTCCTGCGGGTGTATCCGGATCTGCTCGACCTGGTCGAGGACCGGCCCGTTCTCCCGGTGATCAACAAGGTGCGGGCCAGCGTCATCGGCCTGAACCCGAACGGACAGGTTCGGGCCACCCTGCAGCGTTTCGGGGGGATCCAGGATCCCGTTCTGGTTCCCGCCGACGACAAGGGCACGGATGCTGCGCTCCTCGCCGGGCGAGCGCTGAGGGACGTGAGCCCGCGGTCGCCTGCGCTCGCCGCGGTCTCCCGGCTGGTCGCCGACCGTATCCTGCCCCCTGTGCCTGCTGCGGCCGGGCGCCGGGCGCTCCGACGGCGGCACCCGGCCCGCCCGCTTCACGCCGGGTGAGGGGCCAGCGGCCGCGCTTCGAGGCATCGGGAGCGGCCGTAGACTGGAGAAATGTCGACGCTCAGTGACCTTGTCCTCGCCAACGGCCGCTCCACAGACGAGGACGTCGACTGGCTTCACATGCTCGTCGGCGACGCCCAACTTCTCGCCGATCTCGCGTTCGCCGATATTGTTCTGTGGGTGCCGACCGGCGACGGAAGCTTCATGTCGGTGTCCCACTACCGGCCGTCAAGCGCGGCGACCTTGTTCTACCGGGACTTCGTCGGTCAGCTCATCAAGCCGCAATGGCGGGCACAGGTCACCGAGGCATACGAGACCGCGCGGATCGTGGACTCCACCGCACCGGATTGGTACGAGGAGACGCCGACGCGGGTCCGGGCTGTGCCCGTGATGCGACGTCTCGCGTCGACGTCGGCGGAGAACGCCCCCGCGCCGGTCGCTGTGCTGACCAGGCACACCAACCTCGGCGAAGCCCGCACTCCCAGCCGCCAGGAGCTGACCTTCAACGAGTGCGCCAACGACCTGTTCGAAATGGTCGCGACAGGCGACTTCCCCGACCTGTCGGCGCCGACCGGTCCCCGACGCGGAGCGCCCCGGGCATCCGACGGCCTGATCCGGCTTGACGTCGACGGCACCACCACCTTCGCAAGCCCGAACGCGTTGTCGGCCTTCAACCGGATGGGCTTCAACGACGAGCTCGAGGGCGAGTCGCTCGCCGAGGTGACGACTCTCATCCTCCCGGGCAAGCAGGTGATCGACGAGTCTCTTCCGCTCGTCGTCACCGGCCGCGCTCCGTGGCGTACCGATATCGAAGCGCGAGGCGTAACCGTCTCGCTTCGCGCCATCCCCCTGCGCCACCGCGGTGAACGGGCAGGAGCGATCGTGCTCTGCCGTGACGTGTCCGAACTGCGACACCAGGAACGCGAACTGATCACGAAGGACGCGACCATCCGTGAGATCCACCACCGGGTGAAGAACAACCTGCAGACGGTTGCCTCGCTGCTGCGGATCCAGGGACGTCGCGCCCACTCCGATGAAGCCCGTGAGGCCCTGACCCAGGCGATGCGCCGGGTGGCCGCGATCGCCGTCGTCCACGACACGCTCTCCCAAGGGCTCACGCAGGACGTCAACTTCGATGAGGTCTTCGAGCGGGTCCTCATGCTGATCGCCGAGGTCGCCTCTTCGCACAACACAACGGTGCACCCCCGTAAGACGGGAGAGTTCGGCGTGCTGCCCAGCGCCTACGCGACACCACTCGCGCTCGCACTGACCGAGCTGGTCACCAACGCCGTCGAGCACGGCCTCGCCGGGCGCGACGGCGAAGTAGAGATCGTCGCCGACCGGTCAGGAGACGAACTGACCGTGCTTGTCCGTGACAACGGGGTCGGGCTGCAGGAAGGCAAGGTGGGCACAGGACTCGGCACGCAGATCGTGCGCACCCTGATCCAGGGCGAGCTGAGCGGGACCATCGACTGGCACACCGTGATGGGGTCAGGCACCGAGGTGACCATCGAGGTTCCCCTGCGCTGGATCTCCCGGTCCTGACGCCACACGCAAAAAACTCCCGGCCCATCGGACCGGGAGTTTTCGTGTCTTAGGTCAGGAAGCGCGGCGCGCGCGTGCGGCGCGACGTTTGAGCGCGCGGCGCTCGTCCTCGGAGAGGCCGCCCCACACGCCGGAGTCCTGGCCGGTCTCCAATGCGTACTGGAGGCAGATCTCGGTGACGGTGCAGCGGCCGCATACGGCTTTTGCCTTGTCGATCTGGTCGACGGCCGGCCCTGTGTTGCCTACCGGGAAGAAAAGTTCCGGGTCGGCTGTGAGGCAAGCGGCTTTATCGCGCCAGTCCATGCGGGTGCTCCTTTGAATGAGGGTAAACGACCGATATGGTCGGAAATGAGGGATTGCCGAGTTGAAGAGAGGGCGATCACGAAAAATCGGATCTGCTCACCTCTCTGTGAGCGTCGTACTCGGGCCTCAACAATCGTGACATAGAGCACCCGCCAAATCAATAGCTTCGTATGGGATATACCTGTGAATAACATCGATGAAACAGATCCGACACGTTCGGGCGCTATGATTCCCGCCGACACGCCCGGGGTGAGTGGCTCGCCGGCTCTCCGACTGCTCACCGGACTGCTGTTTCTGGAGGCAACCGCGATGATCGTGGTGGTTCTCGTTCTGGTCGTCGACATCCTCACCCTCCCGGCCACGTCGCTCGTCAGCGCGATCGCCCTGACGGTGCTCGCCGCGATCGGAGCCATCTTCATTTCCGCTGTGGCGATCGGCGCCCTGCGCCGCTCCGGCTGGGTGCGTGGGGGAGCGGTGATCTGGCAGCTGGTCCAGCTCGCCATCGGAATCGGGGCCTTTCAGGGCGCGTTCGCGCAGCCGGCGATCGGATGGGCGCTTCTCGCCCCGAGTGTGGTCGTGCTCGTTCTGCTGTTCACCCCGTCGGTGCTGGCTGCCATCTCGCGCGACGGTGTGTAGCCCATAGCGAAACGCCCCTGCGCTTCGCAAGCCCTCTGGCGGCTTCCCGGTTCCGCTGCGGCCGCCTGCCAGGGTTGGAGGGGATGGCCCGCGCCCGCCGGCCGCGTAAGGAGACAACGATGACTGGTGCCAACGAACCAACCGCCCTGTCCGCCGAGGAACTCGCTGCACAGGGGATCACCGCTCTGCCTGACAAAGAGGTCGCTTCGATCCTCGACCTGAACGCCGACCTCGATCTCAACCTCGACGTCGCCGCCCCCATCGACCTGGCGGTGGCCGCGAACGCCAACGTCGCCGCGCCGATCGACGCGGCCGTCGGAGCGAACATCCTCTCAGCGGGTTCCTCTGCGCAGGCGATGGCCGACCAGGGCGTCCTCATCGACCAGGGCATCACCGCGGATGCCACCGCGACCTCCACCCAGGACAGCACCATCAACCAGGCAGAACCCACCGGCACCGAGCCGGTCGGTGAAGCAACGACGACAGGCTCATCGATCGCCCCAGATGGCGGCCTGCCCGTCGACGGTGCGCCCCTCCCTGCCGACGGGAACGTCGTCCCCGATGAGCTCGGATCGGCCCTCAGCGGAGACCTGCTCGACGTCGACATCGACCTTGCCGCTGACGCCGACGTCGCAGCGCCGATCAACGGTGCTGTCGCTGCCAACGCGAACGTGGCTGCGCCCATCGACGCAGCCGTAGCCGCCAACATCGGCTCGATCGACAGCAATGCGGTGGCGATCGCGCAGCAGGATGCGATCATCACCCAGAACATCGACGGCGAGGCGACTGCGACCGCCGGCCAGCAGTCCGACCTGCAGCAGTAAGCGACGATGGCGCAGATCGAGGAGGCGGCCGCCGGGAGCCGGAATGTGGCTCAACCGGCTCTCGCCGTGCCCGCACGCGCCGATGGCATCCAGCTTCTGGGTGGGACGCAGGGATCCGGGTACCGCGAGCCCCCAGCGCTCGTGCGGCGCAGCGACGGGCAGGTCCTGCAACTCACGCCTCTCCTGTACGACGTGCTGGAGGCGGTCGACGGCACGCGGACGGTTGAGTCGATCGCTGAGGCGGTCGGCGCTGCTCACAACCGGGCCGTCAGCGCCGGGGATGTCCAGACCCTGATCGACACCCACCTGCTGCAGCTCGGGCTCCTCCGCCTGGCCGACGGGTCTCAGCCGGAGGTGAAGAAGTCTGATCCCCTGCTGCGGATGCGATTCCGCGTGGCGGTGACCGATCCGGAACGCACCCAAAGACTCACCCGGCCGTTCCAAGCTCTGTTCTCCCCGATCGTCGTCGTCATCGTGCTGGTTGCGTTCGCCGCCATCTGCTGGTGGCTGCTCATGACCAAGGGGTTGGCGTCCGCTGCGCACGAAGCGTTCGACCGGCCGGGCCTGCTGCTCCTGACGTTCGTGATCACCCTGCTGTCAGCCGGGTTCCATGAGTTCGGCCATGCCGCCGCAGCAGCACGGGCCGGAGCGACACCGGGGAGGATGGGAGCGGGGCTGTACCTGGTCTGGCCCGCGTTCTACACCGATGTCACCGACTCGTACCGCCTCGACCGTCGGGGCCGTCTCCTCACCGACCTGGGCGGACTGTACTTCAACGCCATCGTCGCGGTCGTCGTGGTCGGAGTCTGGCGGCTCACCGCATCCGACGCCCTGCTGCTCATCGTCGCCACCCAGCTTCTCCTCATGGTGCGCCAGCTTGCACCCATCGTGCGTTTCGACGGCTACCACGTGCTCGCCGACGCGACAGGCGTTCCTGACCTGTTCCAGCGAATTCAACCCACATTGCTCGGCCTGCTGCCCTGGCGGTGGGGCGGCGCAGAGTCCCGGTTGCTCAAACCAGGCGCGAGGACCGTCATCACGGTGTGGGTCCTGCTGGTCGTCCCGCTGCTCATCCTCGCACTGGTCGTCATCGTCCTGTCGTTCCCGCGACTGGTCGGAAGCGCCCTCGCCGGGATGCGGGAACAGTCCGCACGCCTCGGGGAGGGTATCGCCTCTGCCGATTACGGCACCGCGGGAGGCCACCTTCTCGGCCTGCTCGCAATCGCGATCCCCGTCGCCGGGCTGACCTACATTCTGATCCGCCTCGTCCGCCAGCTTTTCCAGACAGCGTGGCGGTCATCAGCAGGGCGCCCTCTCAAACGATCGCTCTCCCTGGCGGTGGTCGCGGCGCTTGTCGGCGCCGTCGCGTTCGCCTGGTGGCCTGACGCCGACAGCTACCGGCCGATCGAAGCCTACGAGGGTGGAACCCTCGTCGACATGGTGACCGCCGTCGCCCCGCATTCCCCTGGACTGAGCGAACGCGAACGCGGCGAAACCCTGGCACTGATGTCAGGGCAGCAGACCCTCCCCGGGCCGGAGAATCCCGAAATCGCCGTCGTCCTCGTGCCCCGCGGTGACGGTTCCGCTGCACCGTCATGGGTTTTCCCCTTCAACCGCCCTGACGCTGCAACCGGGCAAGACACCCAGGCGCTCGCCGTCAACACTCAGGACGGATCGGTGATCTACGACGTCGCCTTCGCCCTGGTCTGGGCGAACGGTGACCGCGTCGACACCACGAACGAGGCGTACGCGTTCGCCAGCTGCACCGGGTGCGCCGCGGTGGCCGTCAGCTTCCAGGTCGTCCTGGTCGTCGGCCAGGCCAGCGTCAACGTGCCGCAGAACCTCTCCGCCGCTGTCAACTACGACTGTGTCGAGTGCGTCACGTTCGCGCTCGCCAGCCAGCTGGTCGTTACGCTGGACGGCCCGCTGTCCGAAGGCAGCATGCTCGAACTGGGCAGGCTGTGGGAGGAAATCGCCGAGTACGGCGATTCCATCCGCGACCGGCCGCTGTCCGAGCTGGCCGATGCGCTGAACGGGTACAAACTGCGGATTCTCGAGATCCTGAGGGCGGACCCCAGCGCCGGGTTGCCGCCCGAGCGCGGGACGGAGCCGACCGTCACGCCGTCGCCTGTCCCGACGACGGGCGGGTCGCGCGCACCAGGCAGCGGGAGCACCCCGGTGCCCTCAGCGCCCGAACCGGATCAGCCGGCGCCGACCCAGCCCATCACGCCGACGACACCGACCCCCACGCCGACACCGACCCCCACGCCGACCCCAACCCCTGATCCCACCCCGACCGCACCGCCCGCCTGACGGCAATGTCAGGCAGCCAGACCGAGCTTCCTGCGCAGGGATGCCACGTGACCCGTCGCCTTGACGTTGTACAACGCCTGCTCGATCGTTCCCTCTTCGTCGATCACGAAGGTGGACCGGAGCACCCCGGTGATGATCTTGCCGTATGAATTCTTCTCGCCGTACGCGCCATACGCGTGGTGCACGGCGAGGTCCTCGTCGCTGAGCAGCGGGAACGTCAGGGCGTCGCGTTCCTCGAACGTCTTGAGCGTGGCCGGGTCATCCTTCGAGATGCCGAGCACGCTGTAGCCGGCGCCCTGCAGCGAACCGAGGCTGTCCCGGAAGTCACACGCCTGAGTGGTGCACCCAGGAGTCATGGCTGCCGGGTAGAAGTAGAGAATCACCTTCGAGCCGGCGAAGTCAGCCAGCGAAACGGGCTCACCGTCGGCATTTCGGAGGGTGAACGATGGGGCCTGGTCGCCTGCGGCGAGTCGCGCGTCTGTCATGCTCCCAGCCTAGGCGAGGTCAGTATTGGGTGGGCTTCATGAACGTCGCGAGAAGGCGCTGAAGCGAGTCCAGCCTCGCTGCCCCTGTGCCGCCGAGTTCCCCTGCCTCCACGGCCTCCGCGATGGCGCAGTCCGGTGCGTCCGGCAGGTGCGTGCATCCCCTCGGGCACCGCTCAGCCACCTCGCCCAGGTCGCTGAAGGCGCGGAGGATGTTCGCGGGGTCGATATGGCCGAGACCGAACGACCGGACGCCAGGGGTGTCGATGACCCAGCCGGTTCCGGCCTCGCCCTCGACGCGATATGACACGGTCGACGACGAGGTGTGCCGCCCGCGCCCGGTGACGGCGTTGACATGCCCTGTTGCGCGTTGAGCGCTGGGCACGAGCGCGTTCACGAGAGTCGACTTGCCCACACCGGAGTGGCCCACGAAGACCGTGTCATGCCCGACCAGCGCCGCAGTGATCTCCGTCAGCGGCATCCGATCGGTGGCGCTGGTGAAGACCTGCAGATCCAGTCCGGCGAAGTTGTGGAGGAAACCGCTGGGGTCGGCGAGGTCGGTTTTGGTGATGCAGAGGATCGGTCGGATGCCTGCATCCAGTGCCGCGATCAGGTAACGGTCGACGAGGCGCTCCCGCGGCTCAGGGTCGGCGGCGGCGACGACGACGAACATCTGATCGGCGTTGGCGACGATGACCCGCTCGACTTCGTCCGTGTCGTCGGCGCTTCGGCGGAGCAGAGTCGTCCGGGAAACGATCCCGACGATCCGGGCGAGGCTGCCTTCGTCGCCGGAAAGGTCCCCGACGATCCTGACCCGGTCGCCGTTGACGACGGCCTGCTTGCGAAGCTCTGACGCCCGGGAGGCCGTGATCCGTCGTTCGGTTTCTGCGCCCTCGTCGAGGAGCACGGTGTAACGGCCACGGTCAACGGCGAGAACCCGGGCGGTCTGCGCGTCGTTGTGCTCTGGCCTCGTCTTCGTCCGCGGGCGATTGCCCTTGCGGTTCGGGCGCGCTCGGATGCTCGACTCGTCGAACTCGGGTTCGTCGTCGGCGTCGTCGGTGTCCCACCAGCTCATCCGAGGACGGCCCCCGCGACCATCGTCGTCCACAGTTCCGGGAACTGGGGAAGGGTCTTCCCCGTCGTCGCGATGTTCTCGATGACGAGCCCTGGCACGACCAGGCCCAGGATCGCGCCTGTCGTTGCCATCCGGTGATCGTGATAGCTCAGCCAGGTGCCCCCGGTGAGGGGCCGCGGCTCGATGCGCAGCCCGTCCTCGAGCTCGGTGACGTTGCCGCCGAGTTTGTTGATCTCGGTTGCGAGGGCGGCGAGCCGGTCGGTTTCGTGGTGTCGGATGTGTCCGATCCCGGTGATCGTCGACGGGGAGTCCGCCAGCGCGGCGATCGCCGTGAGCGCCGGAGCGAGCTCACCGGCCGTCGTGAGGTCGAGATCGACACCGGGGATCGTTTTGCCACCCGTCACGGTGAGACGGTTGCCTTCCCTGACGACGGTGGCGCCGAACCGGGGGAGCAGCTCGAGCAGCTCCGCCCCGACCTGGGTCGTTTCGGCCGGCCAGCCGGGAATGGTCACGGTTCCACCGGTGACGATCGCTGCCGCCAGGAACGGGGCGGCGTTGGAGAGGTCGGGTTCGATGTCGACGTCGCGGCCGGCGATCGCACCCGGCTCGACCCGCCAGACCCCGACAGAAGGCGATGTGACGCGGACACCACGCTCCGCGAGGGCGGCGACGGTCATATCGATGTGGGGAAGGCTCGGCAGCCGATCTCCCGAGTGGCTCAGGGTGAGGCCGGCGTCGAACCGTGCGGCGGCGAGGAGAAGGCCGGAGACGAACTGGCTGGAGCTGGACGCGTCGATGGTGAGTTCCCCTCCACCGACCCGCCCGGTGCCGTGGACGGTGAACGGGAGCGAGCCGCGCCCGTCGTCGTTGATGTCGACGCCGAGAGCCTTGAGAGACGAGATCAGGGTGAGCATCGGGCGTCCTCGCGCGGCGGCGTCGGCATCGAACGTTGTCGGGCCGAGCGCGAGCGCTGCGACGGGGGGAACGAACCGCATCACTGTGCCGGCGAGGCCGCAGTCCACAGTGGTCGAACCGGTCAGCTCACCGGGGGTGACCAGCCAGTCCGGACCGAAGGCGCCGGTCGCATCCCCCTCCGTGATCGTCGCGCCGAGCGCCTTCAGCGCGTCAACCATGTTCTGGCTGTCGCGGGAGTGCAGCGGGGAGCGGAGAAGCGACGGCGAGTCGGCGAGAGCCGCGAGGACGAGTTCACGGTTGGTCAGGGATTTCGACCCGGGAAGGGACACGATGGCGACGACCGGAGCCTCGGCGACAGGCGCAGCCCACGATCCGTCGCCGGCCGGCTGGTGCCGGTCGCCGTAGATGTCGAACTCCGGTGCGGAATATTTTGACTCAAGCATTGTTCCTCTAATGTAACGGCGATTTGCAGAGAAAGGGCGTCCAGGGTGGTAACAGCAGTGCTCGATCACGCCATTGCGTACGTACCGGCCGTAGACTGGCCGGTGATGAGCACCGTCGATGAAACCTTCCCTCCCGAGCCGGAGAACGATCCACGCGCCCTGTTCGAAGAACAGGCGCTGCCGTTCATCGACCAGCTTTACGGCGCCGCCATGCGAATGACCAAGAACCCGTCAGACGCGCAGGACCTCGTACAGGAAACCTTCGTCAAGGCATATGCGGCCTTCGGCCAGTTCACCCAGGGGACGAATCTCAAGGCGTGGCTGTACCGCATCCTCACCAACACGTACATCAACATCTATCGCAAAAAGCAGCGCGAGCCGTACCAGGGCACGATCGATGACCTCGAGGACTGGCAGCTCGGCGGTGCCGAGTCGAGGACCGCCTCAGCGTCACGGTCGGCCGAGGCCGAGGCCATCGACCGGATGCCGGACAGTGCGGTGAAGGATGCCCTCCAAGATATTCCGGAGGACTTCCGGCTCGCGGTCTACCTGGCGGACGTCGAAGGCTTCGCCTACCAGGAGATCGCTGACATCATGAAATCACCCATCGGGACCGTCATGAGCCGCCTGCATCGAGGCAGGCGCATGCTGAGGGACCTGTTGGCCGATTACGCCCAGGAGCGCGGTATCGATACCGGCCGGGCAGGAGCGAAGAAATGACCGATTGCGGATGTGAAAAAGCCAAGCGTGATTTGGAGGAATACCTCCGTAACGAGGTGTGCTCGACGAACTCCGCTGACATTCGGGAGCATCTCGAGAACTGTGCGTCATGCCAGCAAGAGGCACTGCTTGCCAGGACCCTCACCGAGGCCGTTCAGCGCGCATGCAAGGAGAGCGCGCCTGAAGACCTCAGACTCCAGGTGATGGCCACGCTGCGGGCTGCCCAGGCGACGCATTAAATTCTCACACTTTCGGACGGGGCGCCACCTCACCGGCGCCCCGTGACATCGGGGTGTGATCACGACTCCTGACCCGTCCGGAACTCACGTGTTCCCACCCGGCTGCGTGTTCTGCTCCCCGTCGCCCTCAGCCTTGTAACTATCGATAGTGCTGCGATCAGCGAGCATCTCAGAAGGAGCAAGCCAGGGCGGCATCACCGTAACGACGTGCACGTACTACCTGCGCGACGGCCTCGTCCCGGTGACCGAAACCGACGAGAACGCCAGGACAGGGAGTCCTGATGATGACATCGAACGCACACCATGTCCTCCTCGGCCGAACCGGGGTCGTCGCTCGCGAGACAGCCGCGGCGCTCAGCGACGGACGGCACCGTATCCGTATCACGGTCGGGCGCACCATCCGTCCACGCCGAATCCCGAGCAGCCGACCTGCGAGACAGCACGGCCGTTCGCAACACGCTGGCGGGCGCCGAGGTCGTCTCCCTTACCGTGGGAGTCTCGCACACCCTGACAAGCGTGGCGAACCGAGTGGCCCGTCATTCTCCGGAACACCATCGACGGATGCGTCGCGAACGGAACCCACCTCGTCGATGTCGACATCGTCTCCGTGTAAGGGGCGGCCACCCCGCCGATGACGGAGTCACCCCGGTCGAGCCGTGCAGCAGGAAAGGTGAGGTGCGAGCGTCCCTGCTCGGGATGCTCGACGCCGCAGCCAGGCAACGCGGTCTCGGCTACACCGTCGCTCGCTGTGCGGACTTCTACGGCCCAGGCGCCGCGACCAGCGTCCTCAGCAGCTTCATCCTCGACAGGATCGGGGACGGAGAAGCGCCCACCTGGCTGTTCGACGCTCGGCAGCCTCACTCGCTGTTCAACACGACTGCTCGCGAGGCTCTCGAGATGGCGTACCAGAACACACGCCCGTACCCGTTCGACTCGACACGGTTCGAGCGGACCTTCGGCATCGGCCCCACCCCGGATGAGGACGTGATCCCGTCCCCTGTCCGGGTGAAGACTTCTCGGCGCCCACGCGAGAAGGACCCCGGCTGATCGCCGGGGCCCTTCTCGCTGTTTCTTGCTGTGCAGGCTACAGGGTCAGCGCCTCCGCGAGGAGCTGTGCCTGTTCGGCCGCGTGACGCTTGGCCGACCCGGTGGCCGGTGACGCCGCAGCGGCACGGGACACCACGCGGATGGAGCGGTCACCGAGGTGCTTCGACGCCTCGAGCGCGATGAACGGCCATGCACCCTGATTTTCGGGTTCATCCTGAACCCAGACCAGTTCGGCGCCCGGGTACCGGTCGATGACGGCCCTGAGGTCGTCGGTGGGCAGCGGGTAGTACTGCTCGAGACGGACGAGCGCGATCGTGTCGTTCGGCTTCTTCTCAAGCTCCGCGCGCAGGTCCCAGTGGATCTTGCCCGAGTGCAGGAGCACGCGCTTCACCGTCGAGGCGTCGGTCACGCGGGCGTCATCGATAACCGGCTCGAATCTGCCGCTCGTGAAGTCCTCGACGGCGCTCGATGCGCCCCGAAGTCGAAGCATCGCCTTCGGGGTGAACACGACCAGAGGCCGGCGCGGGCGGGCGTATGCCTGCCGGCGCAGCAGGTGGAAGTACGACGCTGGCGTCGACGGGCGTGCCACGGTCATGTTGTTCTCGGCGCACAGCTGCAGGTACCGTTCGATCCTCGCGGAGGAGTGATCGGGGCCCTGGCCTTCGTAGCCGTGCGGAAGCAGCATGACGACGCTGGAACGCTGTCCCCACTTCTGCTCGGCGCTCGAAATGAACTCGTCGATGATCGTCTGGCCGCCGTTGGCGAAGTCGCCGAACTGTGCCTCCCAGAGCACGAGGGCGTCCGGGCGTTCCACCGAGTAGCCGTACTCGAATCCGAGGACCGCGTACTCTGACAGCAGGGAGTCGTAGATCCAGAACCTGGCCTGGTTGTCCGCCAGATTGGCAAGGGGCAGCCACTCCTGACCGTTGACCCTGTCGTGCAGGACCGCGTGGCGCTGCACGAAGGTTCCCCGCCGCGAATCCTGGCCGCTGAAGCGCACCGGGGTGCCCTCGAGCAGCAGGGAACCGAAGGCGAGCAGTTCACCGAACGCCCAATCGATGTTGCCGTTACGGCTCATGTCGAGGCGCTTCTGCAGCAGTTGCTGCAACTTCGGGTGGACGGTGAACCCTGCCGGCTTGTTGTTGAAGCCGTCGCCGACGAGATGCACGACAGCCTCGGAGACGCCGGTGGTCTCCGGCTCGCCCGAGTAACCGTCGTCGCCCTGGTCGTCTGTGATGACCGGGATCGATGCCGTCTGTGCTGCATGCGTCTCCATGAACGCACGCTCGAGGCGGTCCTGGAAGTCGCGGTGGGACGCTTCGTACTCGTCCTCGGTGATGTCACCGCGGCCGACGAGGGCCTCGGTGTAGAGCTTGCGCACGCTGCGCTTCTGCTCGATGAGGTTGTACATCAGCGGCTGGGTCATCGACGGGTCGTCGCCCTCGTTGTGCCCGCGACGGCGGTAGCAGATGAGGTCGATGACGACATCCTTCTTGAATTCCTGACGGAATTCGAAGGCAAGCTGGGCGACCCGGACGACGGACTCCGGGTCGTCGCCGTTCACGTGCCAGATCGGCGCCTGGATGGTCTTCGCCACGTCCGTCGAGTAGATCGACGTGCGGCCTTCGCCTGGAGGGGTGGTGAACCCGACCTGGTTGTTGACGACCACGTGGATGGTGCCACCCGTACGGTAGCCGCGCAACTGCGACAACTGCATGGTCTCGAGAACGACGCCCTGGCCGGCCATCGCCGCGTCACCGTGGACGAGGATCGGGAGGGTGGAGAAGGTGCCGATCGGCTGCCGGTCCTGGCGGGCCCGCACGATGCCCTCGAGGACACCGTCGACGGCCTCCAGGTGGGAGGGGTTCGCGGCCAGGTAGACGGGAAGTTCGGATCCGTCGGACGCCCGGAAGGTTCCCTCGGTGCCGAGGTGGTATTTGACGTCGCCTGAACCGGTGTTCTTCGAGTTGTTCGTGCCTTCGAACTCCTGGAAGATCTGGCCGTATGTCTTGCCGGCGATGTTCGTCAGAACGTTGAGGCGTCCGCGGTGGGCCATGCCGATCGCGGCGCCGTCGAGCTTTGCTTCGGCGGCGCCCTGGAGGATGGCGTCGAGCAGGGCGATCGTGGATTCGCCGCCCTCGAGGCTGAATCGCTTCTGGCCGACGTACTTGGTCTGCAGGAAGGTCTCGAACGCTTCGGCTTCGTTGAGCTTGCCGAGGATGCGCATCTGCTCGTCGTGGCGTGGCTTAGCGTATGGACGCTCGACCTTCTCCTGGATCCACTTACGCTGCGCCGGGTCCTGGATGTGCATGTACTCGAGGCCGATGGTGCGGCAGTAGGAGTCACGGAGCAGGCCGAGGATGTCGCGGAGCTTCGACTGGCGCTTGTCGCCGAAACCGCCGGTGACGAATTCGCGGTCGAGGTCCCAGAAGGTGAGCCCGTGGGTGAGGATGTCGAGGTCGGGGTGTGAGCGCTGCACGTACTCGAGCGGGTCGATGTCCGCCATCAGGTGGCCGCGAACCCGGAACGAGTTGATCAGTTCCTGCACGCGAGCGGTCTTGTTGACGGTGTCGCTGAGGTCGACCGAGATGTCCGGAGCCCAGTGGATCGGGTCGTACGGAATGCGGAGGGAAGCGAAGACGTCCTGGTAGAACGACTTCTGGCCGGTCAGCAGTTCGTGGACCTTCTTCAGGAACTCGCCGGAACCGGCTCCCTGGATGACGCGGTGGTCGTAGGTCGAGGTCAGGGTGATCGTCTTGCCGATCGCCAGTTCGACGAGGGTGTGCTCGCTCGCTCCCTGGAACTCAGCCGGGTAGTCGAGGGCACCGGCGCCGATGATGCAGCCCTGGCCCTTCATCAGGCGGGGCACCGAGTGCTCGGTGCCGATGCCGCCCGGGTTCGTCAGCGAGACCGACGCGCCCTTGAAATCCTCGGCGGTGAGCTTGTTCTTGCGTGCACGGGAGACCAGGTCTTCATACGCGGAGAGGTATTCGCTGAAGGTGAGGGTGTCGGCGTTCTTGATCGCCGGGACGAGAAGAGCGCGAGTGCCGTCCGGCTTGGGGATGTCGATGGCGATTCCGAGCCCCACGTGGGCAGGAGCGACAACACTCGGCTTGCCGTCGATGACGTCGTAGTAGACATTCTGGCTCGGGAAGTCCTTGAGCGCCTGGATGAGCGCCCATCCGATGAGGTGAGTGAAGCTGACCTTGCCGCCGCGCGCCCGCTTCATATGGTTGTTGATCACGATGCGGTTGTCGATCATGAGCTTTGCCGGGATCGTCCGGACGCTCGTCGCGGTCGGAACCGTGAGGCTGGCGTCCATGTTCGTGGCGAGCGACTTCGCCATGCCGCGGAGCGGCGAAACCGTATCGACCGGCTCGGTCTTCTCGACCGTGGGGTCTGACGGCGCCTTCTGGGCCGGCTGCGTCGACGGCTTGCGCGGGGCATCCGCCGGAATCGGGGCAGCCTTCGGCTGCACCGACGTCGTCTTCGCCACCGGCGGCACGCCGATCACGGGGATCGGCGCCGTGATCGGGTGAGCGGCGATCTCGCCGGTAGCCTTGTCACCCTTGACTGGCTGATAACTCTCGAGGATGGGCCACCACGACTTGTCCACTGAGTTCTTGTCGGCACTGTATTGCTCGTACAGCTCATCTACGAGCCATTCGTTCGCACCGAATTCTCCCGACGAACCGTCGTCAGTTCCCACTCCGGCCAACTGGCTTGACACCGCCAGACCACCACTCTCTTACGTCGATGTGAGTACGACAGCGACATCCGTGGGAAGCGCTGCCAGATCCGTGTCCCAGCCTAATCCCATTCAGCAGACGCTGCGGCCCGGTTGCGGGATGGGTAGCGTGGGCTCATGGAGTTCTACGGCGACGCCCCGGCCTTCGATCTGACGTATTCGGACGTCTTCCTCGTCCCGTCCCGCTCGCGCGTGTCGAGCCGTCTCGATGTGTCCCTCGCACCAGGCGACGGCACGGGGGCGCACCTGCCGATCGTGTCCGCGAACATGAATTCGGTGACCGGCCCCCGCCTCGCAGCGACCCTCGCGCGCCGCGGCGGCCTGGGAATACTCCCTCAGGACATGCCGCTCCAGAAGCTGGATGCCGCCGTCCGCTGGGTCAAGGACCGCCCGGTCGCCTTCGACATCCCGGTCGAACTCGACCCCGATGCGACCGTCGCCGACGCGCTTTCCCTTTGCCCGGCACTCCCCGGCCACGGCATCGTGCTGACCCACCCGGACGGTTCTTACCTCGGGTGCCTCCCCGCGAGCGGGCTGGAACAGGCGGATCCAAGCGACCGGCTCGGCGACCTGATGCACGGGACGCTGCCGTCGATCGATGCGGAGGACGTTAGCGACCCCCGGGCAGCGTTCGACCTGCTCGTCGCCGCTGACCTCGACTTCGCGCCGGTGCTGCAGCACGGCCGGCTGGTGGGGACGATCAGCCGGACGTCTGCGCTGCGCTCGACGTTGTACACGCCGGCGGTCGACGCATCCGGTCGCCTGCTGGTCGCAGCGGCGATCGGCATCAACGGGGACGTAGCGGCGAAAGCGAGAGCGCTCGCCGCCGCCGGGGTCGACACCCTCGTGCTCGACACCGCGCACGGTCACCAGGCGGGGATGCTTCGGGCACTCTCCATCGTCAAGGGCCTCGGTCTGAACATCCCGCTCGTCGCAGGCAACGTCGTCACAGCGGCCGGAGTCACCGACCTCGTCGCGGCAGGCGCTGACATCATCAAGGTGGGGGTCGGCCCTGGCGCGATGTGCACCACACGGATGATGACGGCCGTCGGTCGCCCACAGTTCTCCGCCGTCCTGGAAACGGCCGAGACGGCCAGCGACCTCGGTGCCCATGTCTGGGCAGACGGCGGGGTGCGGTACCCGCGGGACGTGGCGCTCGCGCTCGCCGCAGGGGCGGCATCCGTCATGGTCGGATCCTGGTTCGCCGGCACAGTCGAAGCCCCTGGCACCCTGAACACGGATGCGGCCGGCAGGCTCTACAAGGAGAGCTGGGGGATGGCGTCGACGAAGGCCGTGCAGGAACGGTTCGGCAAACTCGACCCCTACGAACTCGCCCGGAAGACACTGTTCGCCGAGGGTATCTCCTCATCGAAGATCTACCTCGATCCGTCGCGCCCATCGCTCGAGGACCTGCTGGACATGATCACCTCAGGGGTTCGGTCCTCGCTCACCTACGCTGGCGCCTCTTCGCTCGCCGAGTTCCGGGAGCGGGCCCTTGTCGGGCTGCAGTCCGCGGCGGGATACGACGAGGGTAAGGCGCTCCCCGTCTCCTGGTGAGCCGTGAGGGCGTCGCTCGCGGGTCTTCCGCTGCGGGCGGGTGATGGCGAAGGAGTTGTGCACGTTTCGCTGGAGATCGCACGATTCACAGGACCGAAAGCTGAAAAGCATCCTGATAATCGTGCGATTCCCTTTTCGGTTGCGACTGCTGCCCGTGCCGCAACGCTCCGCAGCGAACTCCCACCGCCGCCTGCGTATACTTGAACCCACAATGGACGACCCCCCTCCTGCCCGTTCGCCCGAAGCTCATCAACCCGTCACCCGCCGGGAGTTGACTCATGTTTGAGTTGATACTCCTCGCCGCCGGCCTAGCCCTCACCGTGGGAACGGGCCTCTTCGTCGCCAGCGAGTTCGCGCTGGTCAACCTCGACCGCTCCGAGCTCGAAGCTCGCCAGGCGCGAGGCGAGACCCGGCTCGGCATGACCATCGCCGCGCTCAAGATCACGTCGACCCACCTGTCGAGCGCGCAACTCGGGATCACCCTCACGACGCTGCTCACCGGCTACACGATCGAACCGGCGCTGAGCTCCCTGCTGAGCCCGCCGCTGCTGTCGCTCGGCCTGCCGGAAGCAGCGGTCACGCCGATCGCCGTGACCGTCGCCGTCATCGTGGCCACGCTGCTGTCGATGATCATCGGTGAGCTCGTGCCGAAGAACTTCGCGCTCGCGCTGCCCGTCCACACCGCGAAGCTCGTCATTCCGTTCCAGACCCTGTTCACGACGGTCTTCAGACCGGCGGTGACTCTTCTGAACGGCAGCGCCAACGGCATCCTCCGATCGATGGGGATCGAACCCAAGGAAGAACTGTCCGGCGCACGCACCGCCGAGGAACTGTCGAGCCTCGTCCGGCGAAGCGCCGGCGCAGGCACGCTCGAGAGCGACACCGCGACGCTGCTGAACCGCACACTGCTGTTCGCGAACCACACTGCCGCCGACGTCATGACGCCGCGCCCGCGGGTCGAGTCGGTGCGCCGGGGCGAATCGGCGAAGGCCGTCGTCGAACTGGCCCGCACGACGGGATACTCCCGCTTCCCCGTCATCGACGAGGACGCCGATGACGTGGTCGGGCTCGTCCACGTCAAACAGGCCATCGCGGTTCCGCGAGAGAAGCGGGCGGATGTGCCGGTGTCAGCCCTGCAATACGACATCGTCCGCGTGCCGGAGACCATGCGCCTCGACGCACTGCTCGAAGAGCTCAGGGGCCGCGGCTACCAGATGGCCGTCGTCGTCGACGAATACGGCGGAACCGCCGGAATCGCAACCCTTGAGGACCTCGTCGAAGAGCTCGTCGGTGAAGTGGCCGATGAACACGACAGAACCCGGGCGGGCGTCGTCAAGACACTCGACTCGATCGCCTTCCCTGGCAGCCTCCGCCCCGACGAACTACTCGAACGCACCTCGATCTCGGTCCCGGAGGACGGGCCGTACGACACCGTCGCCGGTTTCGTGATGTGCGAACTCGGGCGGCTGCCGCGCGTCGGGGACGAAGTGCCCATCGACGCCGGGTCGCTGAAGGTGGAACGCCTCGACGGGCGCCGTATCGACCGCATCCGCTTCACCCCTCACCCCGCCGAGGAGGGCGACGATCATGAGTGACTGGGCAGGAATCGCCTGGCTGTTCGTCCTGCTGGCAGGCAACGCATTCTTCGTCGGCGCTGAGTTCGCCGTCATCTCGGCCAAGCGCTCCCAGATCGAGCCTCTGGCCGAACAGGGCAAACGCAGTGCCATCACGGCTCTCTGGGCGATGGAACACGCCACCCTCATGCTGGCCACCAGCCAGCTGGGGATCACCGTCTGTTCGCTGCTGATCCTGAACGTGTCGGAACCGGCCATCCACCACCTCCTCGAGGTGCCGCTCGGGATCACCGGCCTGCCAGAAGAAGCCATCGGCACGATCGGTTTCATCATCACGCTGCTCCTCGTGTCGTACCTGCACGTGGTGTTCGGTGAGATGGTCCCGAAGAACCTTTCGTTCTCCGTTCCGGACAAGGCAGTGCTCTTCCTCGCACCCCCGCTCGTCTTCGTGGCTCGCGTGTTCAAGCCGGTGATCTGGTCGCTGAACGCCATCGCAAACGGTGTGCTCCGCCTGTTCGGTGTCGAACCGAAGGACGAGGCGACGTCAACGTTCACGCTCGACGAGGTCGCCAACATCGTCAACCAGTCGACGAAGGAGGGCCTGCTGCTCGACTCGACTGGTGCGCTGCTCGCTGCGTTCGAGTTCACCAACAAGAAGGTGATCGACGTCGCCATCCCCGTCGAGCATCTCGTCACGCTGCCGTACGACACCACCCCTGAGCAGGTCGAACGGGCTGTCGCCAAGCACGGTTTCTCGCGATACGTGGTCGTCGACCCCAACGGGCTGCCCAGCGGATACCTCCACCTCAAGGATGTGTTGCGGCTGGAATCGTCTGCCGAGCCGGGAGACGAGAACGACCCGGTGCCCGCCAAGCGGATCCGGCAGTTGGTGTCGATCTTCCAGGACACAGACCTCGAAGACGCACTCGCCATCATGCGCCGCTCGGGCGCCCACCTGGCCAGGGCGTTCAACACGGACGGGGAGACCACCGGGGTGCTCTTCCTCGAGGACATCATCGAGGAACTCGTCGGCGAAGTTCAGGATGCCACGCAGCGTCGCTGACAGGGACCCCGAGACCCGGTGAAGGCAAGGGGCTTGAGCGATCCGGCAACTCGGGGTTTCGTGGATGCTGCGTCGAACGGCGCGCACCGCGAAAGGATCAGCTCATGAGCAACGGACCAAGCCCGATCGATCTCCAGAAAGCACTCGGCGGCATGGAATACCCGGCGTCGAAGGACGACATCCTCCGCAGGGCTCGGGAGAACGGCGCGGACGACGACGTGATGTCGGCGCTCGGAAGGATCGACGACCGGAGCTACGACGGGCCGACCGGCGTCAGCGAAGCCGTGTCGTTCTGAGTTCCCTCCACAGCCGCTGTTTCGCGCGACAGCGGTCAGTTCCCGGTCGGGTAATGGGCGCGCCGGTACGCGCCAGGGACCAGCTCGTCGATGCCGGACATCGCCGCTGCGCGCAGGGCGAAGTGCGGGTCACGGAGCGCCTCACGGGCGATCATCACGGCGTCCGCCCGGCCCGAACGAACGATGTCCTCAGCCTCCGTCGGGTCGGTGATGAGCCCAACGGCCGACACCGGCACGTGTGCGTGATCCCTGACGTAGGTCGCGAATCGGACCTGATACCCGGGGGAGAGCGGGATCTCAACACCGGCGACGGCGCCCCCGGTGGAGATGTCGAAAAAGTCGGCGCCGGCGTCAGCGGCCCAGCGGGCGACGGTTGCCGTGTCCGTCTCGTTCCAGCCGCCTGCCGCCCAGTCGGTCGCTGAGAACCGCACGAAGAGCGCCCTGTCGCCGAGGACGGCTCGCACCGCACCGACCACCCGGAGGAGAAAACGGGCCCGGTTCTCCAACGTGCCGCCGTACCGGTCGGTTCGCGTGTTCACGAGCGGGGACAGGAACTGGTGAAGCAGGTAACCGTGTGCGGCGTGGATTTCGACGACGTCGAAACCGGCGGTCACCGCGCGGGTTGCCGCATTTGCGAACGCCTCCACGATGCGGGTGATGGCTCCCTCGTCAAGGGCGAGAGGGGCGGCGAAACCGTCGAATGGTTCCGTGGTCGGGCCGACGGGTTGCCACCCTCCGTCCGCCGCCGGAACCGTACCTCGCTCGTCGGTACCCCACGCGGGGAAGGTCGACCCCTTGCGCCCTGCGTGGCCGAGCTGGATGCCGGCGGCGGCTCCCTGGGATCGGATGAAGGCGGCGATGCGGCTCCAGGCTGCGCCCTGCTCGTCGTTCCAGATGCCGGTGTCGCGGGGCGAGATCCGGCCGTCAGGCGTCACCGCTGTCGCTTCGGTGAGAACGAGGCCGGCGCCGCCGATGGCGAACTGGCCGAGGTGCACGAGATGCCAGTCGGTGGGAACGCCGTCCTCGGCGAACACCGAATATTGACACATCGGCGCGATCCACAGGCGGTTGCGCAAGGGAAGCGCGCGAATGGTCAGGGGTGAAAACAGTTCAGGCATTGTGCTCCTCATCGGCGACTTCAACCTATCGTGAAGGCATGGAGAATTTTCCCGGAGCCCACTGGATGCCGTGGGGCGAGCACGATGCGGCGGCATACGTCGCCGTGCCCACCGCCGTGAGTGACAAGTACAGCCGTGGTGTGCTCGGCATTGTCACAGGCTCACGCGCTTACCCGGGTGCTGCTGTTCTCGGGGTGGAGGCGGCCGCGAGGACCGGCCTCGGGATGATTCGATACCTCGGCGATGCCACGGACCCTGTGCTGGCGAGGCGACCGGAGGTGGTCGCGGCGCCCGGGCGTGTGCAGGCCTGGCTGATCGGCTCAGGCACCGACTCCCAGGACCTCGGCCTGCTCGGCGCCCTGTTCTCCGATGCCCTCGCCTCCGTCGAGCCGGTCGTCGCCGACGCCGGCGCCCTGGAGAGTGTTGCGCTCGCACCCCGCCGCGGCGTGATCGTCACACCGCACTACCGGGAGCTCGCCCGCATGCTCGCCGCTGCCGGAAGCCCGGTTGAGGTGGCCGCGATCGCGGCGGCCCCCGACCGCTGGGCGATCCGGGCCGCGAACCGGCTGGGCGTGACGGTGCTGCTCAAGGGAGCGACGACGTGGATCGCCGAGCCGGACGGCGCGCACCTGTCGGTGTCGATCGCCCCGCCGTGGACGGCGACCGCCGGTGCGGGTGATGTCCTCGCCGGTATCCTCGGCGCTCTCCTGGCCACCCACTCCACCGCGGCAGGAGAGCCGGGGATGCCGGCACGGCTGGCGGCGTCTGCGGCTGTCATCCACGGGCTCGCCGCCTCGATCGCATCACGGGGCGGCCCGATCGTGGCTCTCGATATCGCGGAACGCGTGCCTGACGCCGTGCGTCGTTTGCTCGGCGCCGACCGGGCGTGACAGCATTTCACAGCCAGCTCACAGCCGGCGCAACGAAGAGCTTGTGACTCGCGCGTTAGCGTCTGACAGCAGACCAGTCGTCGCGTCCACCCGCCGAAAAGAGACAAAGATGCAGGTTCGAACCAGACAGAACGTCGCAGCGACACTCGCCGGAATGGTCGTGGTCGGTGGGCTTGCCGGATGCGCCGGCTCGGGTTCGACGACGACCTCGTCGGAGTCGCCGTCGCCCGGCACACCGACCGGGCAGCGGGCGGCGGGCGCCGACTACAAAGACGGGCAATACACCGCGGAGGGTTCGTACCTGTCGCCGGGAGGTCCAGAGTCGGTGACCGTCACCCTCACCGTGGAAGACAACACGGTGACCGACCTGCAGGTCACCGGGTCGGGTGGCACGCCGAACGCGAAGAAGTATCAGGGCGAGTTCATCGAGAACATCGACGAGATCGTCGTCGGCAAGAACATCGATGAACTCGACGTGTCCAGGGTCGCCGGGTCTTCGCTGACCAGCGGCGGGTTCAATCAGGCCCTGGAGCAGATCCGGGATGATGCCAGCAGCTGAGCCGAGCGTGTCTCCGCTGGTCTTCGAGGCCATCGGAACCCGCTGGCAGATCGACTCGGCGGTACCGATCGAGCCGGTTCTGGCGGAGGGGATCTTCGACCGTATCGCGGCATTCGACAGGACCTGGTCGCGGTTCCGCCCCGACTCCGTCGTCGCCGACATCGCACGAGCTGCTGGCAGCAGGGACCTCGGGATCGACGCTCCGGCGCTGTTCGCACTCTACGCGCGACTGGCAGAAGCCACGGACGACGCGGTGTCGCCGTTCGTCGGGGATGCTCTGAACCACCTCGGCTACGACGCGTCATACTCGCTACGGGAACGGGATGAACCCCGCTCCGGCGCTCCGCACTGGGCACAGATCGCACGGCTGGACGGGACGGTTCTGCACACCAGAGCGCCGGTGACGATCGACATCGGCGCTGCGGGGAAGGGATACCTGGTCGACCTCGTCGCCGCACTGCTCACCGCGGCGGGGCACACGGCTTTCACCGTGGACGCCTCAGGTGACCTCGCACACCGGGGGGAACCGATCCGGGTGGCCATGGAGCACCCATACGATCCGTCACGCGCGATCGGTGTCGTCACCCTGGCCGGAGGCGCCCTCTGCGCTTCAGCCACCAACCGCAGAGCATGGGGCAACGGGCTGCACCATGTCGTCGACGGTCGCACAGGGTCGCCGGTCGACGAGGTCGTCGCCACCTGGGCGCTCGCCGCTGGCACGGCCACGGCGGACGGCGTCGCCACGGCGCTCTTTTTCGCGGCTCCAGCCGAGCTCGCTGCCTCTTTCCACGCCGAGTGTGTCCGGGTCTTCACGGACGGGCGGATCGAACGATCCCCAGGATTTCCGGGGGAGTTGTTCCGATGAAAGGCCGATTTGACACCGCCATCGGGCGGGTGACGATGTACCGCCTGGTCAGCATCCTTCTCGGGTTCCTCGCTGCCGTCAGCCTCGCCCTCTCGGCTACGGGGATTCTGTTCTTCAGCCCCCTCGAACTCACGGCGGGACTCGTCGTCGCCGTCGGCGTCAGCATGATCGCCAACCGGCTCGTCGCACCGCTGTTCCGCGTCTCCCCGCACACGGAGTCGGCACTGATCACCGGGCTGCTGCTCTTCTTCATCTTCCGGCCGAGCATCGAGCCTCTGGAACTTGTGGCGACCGCGGCTGCCGCCCTCGTGGCGACCCTGTCGAAGTACCTGATCGCCGTGCGGGGCAGGCACCTGTTCAATCCGGCGGCGTTCGGCGCGGTGATCGTCGGAGTTACGGGGCTCGGCGTCTCCTGGTGGTGGGTGGGCAGCACAGTCATGCTCCCGGCGGTTGCGATAGCGGCGCTCCTCGTTCTGTATCGCACAAGACGGGTCGCCCTTGCCGGGGTGTTCATCCTGGTCAGCGTCGCGGCCGTCGTCGTGCAGCTTCTCGGTGACGGCATGCCGGTCGCCGCTGCGCTGGCGACACCGTTCACCTCGTACCCCGTGGTGTTCTTCGCGGCGTTCATGCTCACCGAACCGCTCACCCTGCCACCACGGCGCTGGCAGCAGCTGGCGGAAGCAGCAATCGTCGGCCTGCTCTTCGCCGTGCCATACGGCCTCGGCCCGGTGTTCTCAACGCCCGAGCTCGCGCTCGTCATCGGGAACCTGTTGGCGTTCCTCGCCGGGCAGCGCCGTGGTATCCGTCTGGTGCTCGAGTCCCGGCTCCAGCTGACCCCGACCGTCGTGGAACTGTGGTTCCGGCCAGCAACGCCTCTGCACTTCGCGGCAGGCCAGTACGTGGAACTGTCGGTGCCTCATCGCAGCCCTGACGCTCGGGGGAGCCGGCGCATGTTCAGCATCGCGACGGCGCCCGCCGACCCGATGGTCGCGGTCGCGTACCGGGAGCACGAACCACAGAGCAGCTTCAAGACAGCCCTTGCCCGCCTGGAACCGGGTGCGGTTGTTCGGGCTACGGGCATCTGGGGAGACTTCACCCTCCCAGCGGATGTCACGAAACCGCTCGTTCTCGTCGCGGCCGGCATCGGGATCACCCCTTTCCTCAGCCAGTTGAACGACCTGCGCCGTGCCGGCGAGAAGCGGGACCTGATCCTCGTCTACGCTGTCTCGGGCCCGCGGGAGATCGCCCACAGGGCCGAGCTCGAGCAGATCGGCGTGCGGGTCATCCTCGCCGCCCCTGAACCGCCAGACGTGCTGCCCTCTGGCTGGACCTACCTCGGCCGAGGGCGCCTCACCGCTGAACGGCTGAGCGCGGCGATTCCCGACCTGCCGGAGCGGACTGCCCTGATTTCGGGGCCACCCGGGCTCGTCGACGCGTTGCGGCCGGTCTTCGGGAGACGGGCGAAAAAGGACTACTTCTCCGGGTACTGACCTACCCCGCCTAGGATGAGACCGGTGATCAGGCGAATCGGCTTCTGGACGGTGTTCGTCGTTGTTCACGCCGTTCTGGCCTGGATCTGCCTCGGCCTGCCCGGTACCGGGGTTGGCGAGTACGCCGTCGGTTTCCCGCTCGGAGACGTCACCCACGTCTACCGCCCGTGGGTCGAACAGGCTCTCTCTGGCGGGCCGATCGTCGGAATCACCCGGGAGTGGGTGTACCCGATCGCGGCCATCGTCCCGATGATCGCGGCGATGGGACTCGGCCCCGGGCTGTACGGGCCGGCCTGGCTCGCTCTCGTCAGCCTGCTCAACGCCGCCGGTTGTGCCGCGCTCCTCGGCTCCTGGGCGAGCAGGCGGCGCGAGACCGCAGCGTGGTGGTGGCTGATTTTCACAGCTCTGCTCGGGCCGGTCGCCCTCGCCAGGATCGATGCGGTCACCGTGCCGATAGCCGTCGTCGCGCTGCTGCTGGCGGCACAGCATCCGTTTGTCGCCGGTGTGCTGCTCGCGGCCGCCACCTGGATGAAGGTGTGGCCGGCTGCTCTGATCGCCGCTCTCCTCGTCTCCAGTCGGTCTCGAGGAGCGGTGCTCATCGCGGGAGCCGCAACGAGCGCCGCTTTCGCGCTCCTCGTGGTGGGGTTCGGCGGGGCTGAGCACCTCTTCGGCTTCGTGGGCGAGCAGACCGGCCGTGGGCTGCAGATCGAAGCTCCGGTTGCCACCGTCTACTTGTGGCTCATGTCAGCGCAGGTCCCCGGCAGTTATCTCTATTACGACCAGCAGATCCTCACCTTCCAGATCACCGGCCCTGGCACGGAAGCGGTGATCGGAATGATGACGCCGCTTCTCGCGCTCGCCGTTGTGGGGACCGTGCTGGTCGCGGTTCTGGCGTCTCGGCGGGGCGCATCGGTGTCTCGCCTGTTCCCGTCGCTCGCTCTCGCCCTCGTGGTCGTGTTGATCGCGTTCAACAAGGTCGGCTCGCCCCAGTTCCAGACCTGGCTGGTCGCGCCGGTTCTTGTGGGCCTGCTGTACAGGGGGAGGGCGTTCGCCTGGCCGGCGGGAATCGCTCTGGTCCTCGCTGCGCTCACCCAACTCCTGTACCCGTATCTCTACGGCGAACTGCTCTCGGCGGCACCGGCGATGGTGTTCGTCCTGAGCGTGCGAAACGTTGGCCTGTTCGTGCTGCTCGCGTGGGCGCTCACCGATGTGTGGAGGGCGGGCACGGAGGCGGATCAATCCTCGCCGAGCGCCGCCTCGAGCCGGTCGACCTTGCCGGTGAGCTCACCGGAGTAGCCGGGCCTGATGTCCGCCTTGAGCACGAGGGACACCCGCGATCCGTACCGGCCGACGGCGTCGGTCGCCCGGCGGATCACGTCGAACACCTCATCCCAGTCACCTTCGATCGTGGTGAACATGGCGTCGGTGTGGTTGGGCAGCCCGGATTCCCGGACGATGCGGACGGCTGCTGCGACCGCGTCATGGACGGAAGCGTCGATGCGGCCGGTGCCTGAAGGGGCGACGGAGAAGGAGACAAGCATGGGCTTATCTTCCCACCGCACGGGGAGTGCGGATAGACCTGACGGGTCAGTCGAGGATGATGCCGTCGAGGATGGCACGCTTGCGAAGCGCGACCTTGGTGCCGACGTCGAAGCCCGAGGCCCGGTACTTCTCACGGATGCGCTTGAGATAGCTTTTCGCCGTCTCTTCCGAGATGCCGAGTTCGTACGCGACCGACTTGACCGGCTCCCCAGCCGCGTACAGCGCCATCACACGGCGTTCCTGGGCGCTGAGCTTGGGTGAGCCAGTGGTCGTGGCGTTGAGGGCGATGTCGAGTTCGTGGGAGATGAACGATTCGCCGATATAGGCGGCGCGGATCGCCTCCACGATCATCGTGGGATCCTCGGTCTTGACCAGGTAGCCGAGGGCACCGGACGCGAGCGCTTCACGAACCACGGCGGGGTCGGAGTATGTGCTCATCAGCACAGTCTTCACCCCGGTCGTCTTGAGGATGGACAGTTTCAACGAGACGGGGATGTTGTCCTTGAGGTCGAGGTCGAGGAGGACGACATCGACGGGGAACTCCGAGTGGGTGAGCAGCTCCGGCCAGGTGGGTACGGCAGCGACCATCCGGATGTCGCTTGCGGCTCCGCGGATCCATTCGGTCAACGCCCCGAGAAGCATTTTGTGATCGTCGACGATGGCGAGACGGATCGGGCTTTCTACGCTGGTCATGTGTAGTTCTCCTCTGTGTCCTCGGTCTATTGATCGATCGGGCTGTCGACCGTGCACTCGATTACGACCATGAGGGCCCCCGTTGTCGTTGTATCAACATAGCGTCCCGTGCGTCCCAAGTGCTGCCATGTGGCGGGTTCCACGTCAACGCGTCGCATGCCGCGGGCCTCGATCTGGATAGGGAAACGCAGCCGTGGGCGTCCTTTGGAGGCAAGCGGGACCGCAGGGCCGAGGGTGACGACGGCGTGCCGTGTCGTGCGTTGCTCGCCGTACATGAGGAGCCACAGCGCCGACAGCAGACCGTCGCGCTGGCGCTGGTCGAGCAACGCTGCGAGAGCATCGTCGTCGCGAAGGTCGACCGAGACCGACAGGAAGTCCGATTCGGCGATGGCATGGTGCAGCCAGGTGTGTCGACGGCCGGCGACGAGGTGGCGCCGCAGCACAGTGGACAGCTCGCCGGCCCGATGAGCCCGGTCGGGTTCGAGGGGCAGCGGCTCGCGGCCAGAGGCGATGTCATCGAACAACTGCTCGACCTCGAGGTCGACCTGCGCAAGTTCCTCGGACTCCAGCATGCTCACGCCGAACGCCGGCGCCATGACCGTGCTTTGGATCAGCACGCGGTCGAGTGCCATGAGGACCATGCGGCGGTAGGAGGCGACGAGGATGCAGGCGATGAGCGGGGGAAGAACGGCGAATGCGATCAGCAGCACTTCTGCCCCTGCGTTGAGCGGGTCAATGTCCGGCCGGATGAGGAAGGTTCCGACCAGCGCGGCGCCGAGCACGCCGGAACTGATGGCGACGTCACGCACAGAGCGCAAGGTGACGGTGCCGAGCAGCGCCCCTCCCGCGGCGATCGCCGCGGTCGGGTAGATGCTGTCGCTTCGGGCATCCCACACCGCGGAGAGGTCGAGCACGACCACCACCGCGAGGCTGCCCAGGAGGAACGTGAAGCCGAGGTTCCCGAGGAGGTAACCGCTCGCCCGCACCCCGACGATCGTGAGCGCGGATGCCGTAAGCAGCAACAGCCAAGATGTTCCGCTGATCAGGGGGTGAGGCAATTCATGGACGGAGGAGAGGAACCGCCACAACGAGTGCAGCACCACGACGCTCCCTGCGACGGCGAGCGAGGTACCCAGCTGGCTGGTCCCGAGCGTTGCCCTCGCCGATGCGACACGGTCGGGGCGTGCGGTGATGCGGTTCATTTCGGCATCTCCAGGACGACAGTTGTGCCGGCACTGGGGGCGCTGAAGACTCGAACGCTTCCGCCGGAATCGCGAACACGTGCGACGACGGAGTCGGCGAAGCCCAGTTTCCCTTCGGGGACGGTCGACGGGTCGAAGCCGCTGCCGGCATCCGTCACCACACCGCGAACCATTTCACCGTCGTCGCTGAGGGTGACATGGGCTTCGCTCACGCCCGAATGCCGTCGCACATTCTCGAGGCATTCGGAGAGGGCGAGGATGAACGCCTCGAGTTTCGTGCCTGGCAGGCCGATCTGGCCCGAACCGTGCCATTCGATGTCGAGGCCCATCGAGCCGAACCGTCCCTTCAGCGCCTCGAGCGTTCCGCCGAGCGAAAGCTCGGCGGTGTGGGTGAGCGTGTATTCACCGGAGGAACGCGGTTGCGGCGATTCGCCGAGACGGAGCCGTTTCAAGAGCAACCCGTCGGATTTGGCCTGGGCACGCATCGCCTCCGCAGGAACACCCACACCTGAGTGCGCGAGCAGGGTGAGCGTGGCAAGCACGGTGTCGTGCAGGAGCCGCGCATTCCGATGCCGTTGCGCCTCGGTCTCGCTGGCCCGCCGTTCGACGTTATGCGCCCGGCCGATGCTCGAGACCCGCCGCATCACCCGCGGGAAACTGGACCGCAGCCAGATCCCGAAGAGCGTTGAGGTCGCCCAGCCGGAGACGATGAAGAGCAGCATCGAACCCGTGCGGGGCTCATTGCCGCGCGTGAGCAGGAGCAGGAAGATAACCGTCGCCGAGAGTGCGCCGAACAGGGACAGGACCTGCCCCCACGATGACACGAGGATGGTGGCCATCGAACCGATTCCCCACGCTCCGATCGCGGAGATGGCGGCGGCTGTGGCGATGTTCAGGTGACCGCTCGACGGCATGTAGATCCCGGCGATCAGGGAAAGCCCCAGGGAGAAGGCGAGGACCATCCACAGCGGATGCGGGCGGTGCGTCATCAGGATCTGCGTCGCGAGAAGGGCGACGATCAGGCACGAGCACGCGATCGCGTTCGATACCGTCATCGCCCCTGGCAGCCAGATGCAGATGGCGGCGACGGTTGTCCCTGTCAGACCGAACAGCCGGGTTGTGCGGTAAAGCAGCCTGGCCAGCTGCCAGGAGAAACGATCGCGTTCCTCGGTACTCAGACGGGAAGGGCTCATGGCATTCCCCCCGGGTAGCAACTCCCGTCGTCCCCACAACCGATCATGTCGAGAAGTCTAGGGGGAGCGCGGCTCAGGAAACCCGGGCGGCTCGCCGGTCCGCTGTGTCCAGCAACCGTCGTAGGTGCGCGCTCACGGCGTCCGCTTCGATCAGGAAGCCGTCGTGGCCGAAGTCCGAGGTGATGACCGCCGGCACCTGACCGTCGATGTTCGAACGGATGCCCCTCGCGATCGTTTCCTGCCCCTCGAGCGGGAAGAGCCGGTCAGAATCGATGCCCAGTACAAGGGTGGAGGCGGTGACCCGGGCGAGTGCGGCGTCGATTCCACCCCTGCCGCGTCCGATGTCGTGGGAATTCATCGCCTCGACGAGCGTGATGTAGCTGTTGGCGTCGAACCGCCTGGTGAACTTGTTGCCGTGGAAGTCGATGTACGACTCGATGGCGTATTTGCCGCCATCGCCGAGAGGGCTGATCGCCGACTGCCAGCTCCGGCCGAACCGGGCGTTGAGTTCCGACGGGCTGCGATAGTTCAGCAGTGCCATGCGCCTGGCGAGGGCGAGCCCGCGATGCGGGCCGGTGCCGTCCTGGGCGTCGTAATAATGCCCACCGGCGAACAGCGGGTCCATCCGGATCGCTTCGATCTGCACCGAGTTGAGGGCGACCTGGTCCGCTGTGGTGTGCGGGGGAGCGGCGAGAACAGCAAGGCGTTCGACCCGGTCCGGGTAGCCGACGCCCCACTCGAGTGCATGCATGCCGCCGACGGACCCGCCGATCACGGCCGCCCACCGGTCGATGCCGAGCAGGTCGGCGAACCGCGCCTGCGTTCGAACCTGGTCCCGGATCGTCGTGTACGGGAAGCGCGACGACCACTCGTAGCCGTCCGGCGCGAACGAGGCAGGGCCCGTCGAGCCTTGGCAGCCTCCGAGCATGTTGGGTGTGACCACGAACCACACGTCGGTGTCGATGGCGAGCCCAGGACCGACGATGCTGTTCCACCAGCCGGCGGTGGCGTGACCGCGGCCAGCGTCCCCGGCGACGTGGCTGTCGCCGGTGAGGGCGTGGGTGATCAGGACGGCGTTGTCCTTGTTCGGGTTGAGCGTGCCGAGGGTCTCGTAGGCGAGACGAACGTGCGGGAGGTGCCCGCCCGCTTCGAAGTCGAACGGGCCGAGGTCCGCGAACTGGCGCTCACCGGCGGGATCGCCGTCACGCCAGGCGCCGGTCGCCGGGGGTTTACCCAGCAACTGCTTCGCCAGCTCCTCGGTGATGAAGCTGGACGGAACCGTGTCTTCGGGTGTCTGCCAGTCCATGCATCCATTGTGTCGGCTTCGGCCCACCTGGTGGGCCGTGTTACGACCGCGCCGGGCGGCATCCGTTCCTCGGACGAAAAAGGTTGCCCTTGGTCGCGAACGTCAGCCGTTTGTGGCCAAGCAGTGGCTCGTCCAGCCGTTCGTGACCGAGCAGAGACGTGCAAGGCGGCTCAGCGCGAAGAAGCCGGCTCACCCAGCCGTGTGATGCGCCTTCTGGCGGCGTCCTCCGAAGTCGAGGATGCGCCGAGCACCCGCCTGACCGCCCCGAGTACGAGCCCGGTGGCGCCGACGACCGGAAGCCGGGAGCGTCGCAACCCGAGCAGCTCCCGGTACTCCGCCGGGATGGATGCCACCGCGCCGGCGAACATGACACGGTACGCGGGCATCATCGACCGACGCAGAGGAGGGTTGCGGATGAAACGTACCGCCTCGGCGACGCGTTCGTCGTAGCGCAGGATGCCGGCGCTCCGGTATGCGGACAGGACGTCGGCGAGTTCCGCCGCCGACCGTGGCGGATCGATGACGCCGACGAGTTCGCCCGCTTGCGCCCATTCCCCGACGTAGGCGTCGGCCCCGCCCGGGATCGGATCACCCCACAGCGAATGGCAGGCGAGGAAGGAGTCGGTGAAGACGATGTGGACCCAGGCGAGGAGGTCAGGGTCGCTAGCGGAGTATGAACGGACGACGCCGGCGGCATCCGTGTATGTGCCGTTGACGCGCTCGTGGAACGCACCGACCCGAGCGGATTCCCGCCTGGCTGTCGCCGTGTCGGCGAATGTGACGGTGATGAGCCACTGAATCGTTCCGGAGAGGCGGCCGAGCGGGTCTTCACGGTACCTGGACCAGTCGTGGACGCCGGCCATGGCGCCGGGATGCAGCGTCTGCAGCAGCAGCGCCCGGATCCCTGCGACCATCGTCGGGAGCCCGCCGTGCACCGCCCAGGAGGCGGACTCCGGGCCGAAGAAACCCGCGTCTGACCCCTGCTCGATCCGGTCCACCCAGTGCGGCCGGCCGTCGCTGGAACCGGACAGGGTGCTGAGGAGGTGGGAACGCCACGTGTCGGTGAACCTGCTCATCTCCCGAGGGTAACCCGCGAAAACAGGTGTGGCGGCCCCTTGCGGGACCGCCACAGCAGAGTTGCAGCTAGCCGCGTGCTGCGACGACGACAGCGCGTGCCGCTGCGAGCCCCTGCTCGAGGTCGGCCTTGAGGTCGGCGACGTTCTCCAGCCCGACCGAGAGGCGCACGAGACCTGGCGTGACACCCGTGGTCAGCTGCTGCTCCGGGGTCAACTGCGAGTGCGTCGTCGACGCCGGGTGGATGACGAGTGAGCGCACATCGCCGATGTTGGCGAGGTGCGAGAACAGGCTCAGCGTGTTGACGAGTTCACGACCGGCGTCGACCCCACCCTTGAGTTCGAACGACAGCACCGCACCGACACCCTTGGGGGCGTACTTGTTGGCGGCCGCGTACCAGGGGCTGGACGGAAGACCTGAGTAGTTGACGCTCGCGATGTCCGGGTGGCCGTCGAGCCACTCGGCGATCTCCTGCGCGTTCTGCACATGGCGTTCGATCCGGAGAGACAGCGTCTCGATGCCTTGGATGAGCTGCCACGCGCTCGCGGGGGCGATCGCCGAACCGAGGTCACGGAGCAGCTGCACGCGCGCCTTGATGATGTACGCGAGACCGTCACCGACCGCTGTCGTGTAGCTGGCGCCGTGGTAAGACGGGTCCGGCTCGCTGAGGCCAGGGAACTTCTCCACGTTCTTCGACCACTCGAACGTTCCCCCGTCGACGATCACACCGCCGATGACGGTGCCGTGGCCGCCGAGGAACTTCGTCGCAGAGTGCACGATGATGTCAGCGCCGTGCTCGAACGGGCGGATCAGGTACGGCGTCGCGATCGTGTTGTCGACGATGAGCGGGATGCCCGCTTCGTGGGCGATGCTCGACACCAGCGCGATGTCGAGGATGTTGATGCGCGGGTTGCCGATGGTCTCGGCGAAGAACGCCTTCGTGTTCGGGCGGATCGCACGGTGCCATTCCTCCGCGTCATCTTGATCCTCGACGAACGTCGTCTCGATGCCCAGCTTCGCGAGCGTGTACTTGAACAGGTTGTATGTGCCGCCGTAGATCGACGAAGAGGAGACGATGTGGTCGCCAGCCTGTGCGATGTTGAGGATCGAGAACGTCGATGCCGCCTGGCCCGATGCGAGCAGGAGGGCGCCTGTGCCCCCTTCGAGCGCAGCGACGCGCTCCTCGACGACAGCCTGGGTCGGGTTCTGGATGCGGGTGTAGATGTTGCCGAACTCAGCCAGCGCGAACAGGTTCTTTGCGTGGTCTGCGCTGTCGAACACGTAACTGGTGGTCTGGTAGATCGGGGTCGCCCGCGCCTTGGTGGTCGGGTCCGGGGCAGCGCCCGAGTGGATCTGCTTGGTTTCGAACTGCCAGGTGGCGTTGGAATCGGCCATGGAAGCCCCTCGTTTCCTGAAATTGGGCGGAAGATTGCGGATGCTCGTTCCTTCGAGCCTAGGCACCGAGCGAAACCGGGACAATCCTCACCGCAATAGTACGTAACGCGAGCGTCATAGGCTGAAGCCATGAGTGCACAGCGCGTGATCGTGACCGGGGCGAGTTCAGGGATCGGTGCCGCCACCGTGCGGCTGTTCCGGTCGCGAGGCTGGGACGTGGTCGGCGTCGCCCGCCGCGCGGACCGGCTGGAGGCGCTCTCCGCTGAAACCGGGGCACAGGTGGTTGTCGCCGACCTGACCGTGCAGGAGGATGTCGACGCACTGCGCGACGCCGTGGCGGCATCCGGGGGAGCGGACGCCCTCATCTGCAACGCCGGCGGCGCGTTCGGGATGGACACCGTCGAAGCCGGCGACCCCGACGACTGGGCCCGCATGTTCGACATCAACGTGCTGGGAACCAAGCGGGTGATCTCGGCTCTGCTCCCGATCCTGAGAAAGGCGGATGCCGCGTCGATCGTCGGCGTCACGTCGATCGCCGGCAGCGTCGCGTACGAGGGCGGAGGCGGTTACAACGCCGCAAAGTTCGCCCAGCGGGCCCTGTTGCAGGTTTTGCGGCTCGAGTTGGCAGGGGAACCGATCCGGGTCATCGAGGTCGCCCCAGGGATGGTGCGCACCGAGGAGTTCGCTCTCGTTCGGTTCGGGGGAGACCAGGCGAAAGCGGATGCCGTCTACGACGACGTCAGGAACCCGCTCACCGCCGAGGACATCGCTGAGACCATCGTCCACGCGGTCGAGCTGCCTGCGCACGTCAACCTTGACTCGATCACGGTGAAGCCGGTCGCGCAGGCGGCGCCGCACAAGATCATGCGCGGCGACCTGTCGATGAAGGCCTGAGCACGGACGGCGCCACGGCCGGCGGCAACATGAACGCGGTTCCCCGGGTCGGGGGCACGGTGCGGCGCGGAGCGGGGCCTCGGACGCCGACGGTGCCGCGGTATCAGCGAAACCCTCGGCTGCCGCAAAAGCCAGGTCATCGATCATCGGCCGGCGCAGAAGTCCGCGACGGCGGTGGTCGGGGCGAACGGTGACCGAGGAGATGAGATGAGACGAGATGAGGTGGGCGGGCAGCATCCGCCCACCGACGTTGAGCGACTGAGTGACTGAGCGGGATCTGGCGTAGGCGCCGGTGCCCTGGGCATTGGCCTGCAGCCAGCCACGGGTCTCCGGGCTGACGTCCGCCCCTGACGGAGCGAAGCGGCGGAATTCGTAGTCGTCATCGACAGCATTCAGCCGAAACCCTATGCTGCAGCATGACAGCGCAGACACCCGCCGGCCGGCCGGTAACCGCCCTTCCTTGGCGGTGGTCGCGCCTGAGCGCAATCCCCCTCCGGAGCGGCGCAGCCTCGCTGTAACGTGACGTCATGACCACACCGACCACCGAACTCCCGGCGTCTTTCCCTCCCGAACGGGAGGTGCTCGACTGGGAAGAGTTCGGCCGGGCCTCGCGCGAACTCGCCGTCAAAGTCGTCGAATCCGCGTTCCGCCCAGACATCGTGGTCGCCGTCGCCCGCGGCGGCCTTCTGCTCGCCGGATCGGTCGCATATGCGCTCGGAACCAGGAACTGCGGCAGCATCAACGTCGAGTTCTACACCGGCATCGACGAACAACTTCCCGAGCCTGTGCTGCACCCGCCCCTGCTCGACGCCCCAGCGCTGAGCGGCAAGAACGTGCTCCTCGTCGACGACGTCTCGGACTCCGGCCGCACGCTCGCGATGGTCCTCGAGCTCCTCCAGGCCCACGGCGCGACGGTCAAAACGCTCACGCTCTACAGCAAGTCCCGCACGGTGCTCGCCCCCGACTATGTCTGGCGGGACACCGAGAGGTGGATCACCTTCCCGTGGTCGGCGTTGGCACCGCTCACCGCCCCGTAGGCTCGAAGCATGAGTGTGCACCTGGTTGGCGGCGGTTGGTCCGAATCGAACGACGGGGCGGTATACGCCCCCTTCCTTGCCGAAGCTGCCGAGCGTGCGTCCGCTTCAGGCTTCGAGGGAGCGCCGCGGATCGCCGTGGTCGTCGTCCGCAACGGTGACGGCGCTGACCATGCCGAGAGGCTGATCCAGGCGACCGGTGCACCGGGCGATTTCGAAGCGGTGGTCACCGCGCTCTCGCACGGTGACGAGGCCACGACGGCGGCGCTCGCCGACGTGCACGGCATCATCGTCGGCGGCGGGCTCACACCCGCGTACCTCGAGGCCCTTCGGCCGATCTTCGGCGAGATCCGCAGGCAGGTCGCCGCCGGCGTGCCCTATCTCGGTTTCTCCGCAGGGTCATCGATCGCCTCCGAACACGCGCTGGTCGGCGGCTGGCGGATCGGCGGCGTCGAAGTGAGCCCGGAAGACGGATCGGAGGACCTCGATGAGGTCACCGTCGAAAACGGCATAGGACTCCTCGACATCTCGGTCGACGCCCACGCAGTGCAGTGGGGCAACCTGTCCCGGCTCATCGCTGCGACCGAAGCCGGCCTCGTCGCTGGGGGCATTGCCATCGACGAGAACACGGCGTTCATCGTAGGAGAAGGCGCCCTCCGTGCAGTCGGGGCCGGCAACGTGTGGCAGGTTCTTCCCGCCGAGGCAGGTGTGCGCGTCTCGTCGCTGGCCGCCGGATGACGGGCAGGTTCAACGTCGCCGAGCTGGCGGCATCCGGCCGGATGGACGAGGGGTGGGCGCACGCGCTCGCTCCTCTTCAGGCGCAGCTGGATGCCATCGGGCAGGTCCTTGACGCCGACGCCGCAGCAGGGATCTCCGTGCTCCCCGCTGAGCGGAACATCCTGCGGGCGTTCACCGCACCCCTCGACGCTGTGCGCGTACTGGTCGTCGGTCAGGATCCCTACCCGACACCCGGGCACTCGATCGGGATGGCGTTCGCCGTCGAACCGCACGTGCGCCCGTTGCCGCGCAGCCTCGCCAATATCTTCCGTGAACTCGCTGACGACCTGCGAGTTCCGCCGCCCGCATCCGGGGATCTCACCCCGTGGACGAGAAACGGTGTGCTCCTTCTCAACCGCGTGCTCACCGTCCGCGCGGGAGAATCCGGGTCACACCGGGGAATCGGCTGGGAAGCTGTGACCGACCACGCCATCCGGACACTCGTCGACCGCGAGCAACCGCTCGTCGCCATCCTCTGGGGCCGCGACGCCCAGGCCCTCACCCCGGTGCTGGGGAGCACCCCGATCGTGGCCAGCGCCCACCCGAGCCCCCTGTCAGCGTCGCGCGGATTCTTCGGGTCCCGGCCGTTCTCGAAAGCCAACGCTCTTCTCGTGAAACAGGGTGCCGAGCCGGTGGATTGGAATCTCGACTCCGCCGGCCTGTGGTGAAACACGCCCGCAACGCAGTTCGTCTACGCTGTATCCGTGCTTGAAGAGGAATACCAGCCGCGCAGGAAGCTGCCCCCGCACCTGCGGAAGAAACCGGAGCCGGAGGCGCCGTTCTCGTACACGATCCGGGACGCGGAACTCGCGGACCTTCCGCACATCCGCGAGATCTACAACCACTACGTCGCCAACAGCGTCGTCACCTTCGACGAGGAGAAAATGTCCCTCGCGAAGTGGAAGGCGAAGTTCGCTCACCTGCAGAAACTCGGGCTGCCGTTCATCGTCGCCGAGTCACCGAACAAGGTGATCCTCGGGTACGCACTGGTCTCTCCGTGGAAGGAGAAACGGGCCTACCGGTTCACCGTTGAGAACTCCATCTACCTGGGGCCCGCGTCAACGGGCAAGGGCCTCGGCCGTGCCCTGCTCGGCGAGCTGATCGACAGGTCAAGGGCCGCCGGTCTCAAAGAGATCCTCGCTGTGATCAGCGACAGAGGTGCGGAGTCGTCGATTGCGCTGCATGAGTCGTTCGGGTTCACCGAGATCGGCCGGATGGGTCGCGTCGGTTTCAAGTTCGAACGCTGGCTCGGCACGGTTCTGCTACAGAAGTCCCTCAAATAACGGATGCCGGCCGGCTGCGATAGCGTGTCGGCATGCCGAAATCCGCACCATACGACCGCCCGGTAAAGAACACCGTCCTTCGCTCATACGCTGGGGAGATCCACGCGAATCCGGCCGACGTGTACGCCGCCATCAAGCGAAGGCTGACGCCGCCCGGCCCGGACGTGTCCGGCTTCACCGCTGATGACGACCAGCGTCTGCTGATCATCCAGGGCGGCTGGTGGTACCGCGGCGAGTACCGGGTGCTGCCGTCTCCAGGTGGTTCCCGGATCGAACATGAACTCCTCAACGTGGCGCAGGCCGTGCACTGGGCCGGGCCGGTCGCCGGGCGCACGTCGATTCAGCAGTCGGCGCACGTCTTCGGCCGTCTGCTCACGGAACTGGCGGCCGAACTCGAGGAGTGAGCGGTTCGGAATAGGCTCGAGACGTGACCGAACTGCACGAACTCAGCGCCCTCGACCAGTGGCTCGCTCTTCAGCGAGGCGAAGTGTCTCCGTCCGAGCTGACGGCGCACTACCTCGAGCGGGTGGAGAAGCTCGACCCTCAACTCGGTGCGTTCGTCACCGTGACCGCTGATGCCGCCACCCGGCGCGCGCAGGATCTCGAACGCATCGTGCCACGGACCAGTGCGCTGTGGGGGCTGCCGATCGCAGACAAGGACCTCACCATGCGTCGGGGGGTCGCCACCGGCTTCGGGTCACGGGCGTTCGCTGGAACGATCTCCCCGCGGTCGGATGAAATCGTCGAGGTGCTCGACGGTGCGGGCGCGATCAGCCTGGGAAAGACGAACACTCCCGAGTTCGGGATGCACGGCTACACTGAGTCGCTCATCGCTCCGCCCGCACGGAACCCCTGGGATCTCGCATTCGGTGCCGGCGGATCAAGCGGCGGAGCGGCGTCTGCGGTGTCAGCACGGCTGCTGCCCTTTGCCCCGGGAAGCGACGGCGGCGGCTCCATCCGAATCCCGGCGGCGGCGTGCGGGCTCGTCGGCATCAAGCCGTCCCGCGGGCTCGTCCCGGCGGGTTCCGGCATCGAATCGATCGGCGGCCTCGCGGTGAAGGGCCCTATCGCCCGTTCGGTGACCGACGCTGCGCTGCTGCTGGATGCGATGATCGGCCGAAGGAACGGCCGTATCGATCACCACTTCGCCCTCCGCGCACCCGACGAGAACGACGGGGACCTGCTGGGCGCCGCCGTTCGGGGCGAGGGCCGGTTTTCGATCGGAGTGCTCGGCAACTCCCCGTTCGAGGACGGCATGGAGATCCGCGTCGACCCTGAAGCATCCGCCGCCGTCAGCGTCGCACTTGCGCACCTCGGTGCGATGGGACACGGGATCGAAGAGCTGCACCTCCAGCACGACGGCGTCTATCCGGATGCCTTCCGACGGCTCTGGCGAGTCTCGGCCGCGTCGATCCCCGTCGACGACGACCGGCTGTCGCTGCTCGAACCAGTGACCAGGCACCTGGTCGAATCAGGGAGGAAGCTTGGTGCCCGTGAGGTGGCAGAGACGCTGGCCGTCCTGACGGCGTTCGAACGCAGCGTCATCGAGCAGTTCTCGCGGTTCGATGTGGTCCTGACACCGACGCTCGCGCAGACGCCACGGCCGGTCGGCTGGTTCGACACCGAGGACGCTGAACGCAACTTCATCCAGCAATGCCAGTACTCGCCGTTCACCTCTTTCGTGAACGTCGCAGGACTTCCCGCGATCACGCTGCCCGTCGCTGAGACCGCCGACGGTCTGCCGATGGGCGTGCAACTGATCGGCAGACCGGGTGGCGAGTCGACGCTGCTCTCGATCGGCAGCCAGCTGGAGCGTCGCATCCGCTGGCAGCTGCGCACGCCGCCGGTCGCCGCACGCTGACCCACGCTGAGAGCGTCAGGAGGTCGATGGGCCACAATGGTCCTATGACCACCGCCGCCCGCGTGCACCTCTCGAAAACCCGCCCGACCGCATACGAGAAGCTTGCGGCCCTGTCCAAGGAGATCGGCCGCCTCGCTCGTGACGCGGGTATCGAACCGCTCCTGTGTGAGCTGGTGCAGATGCGGGCATCGCAGATCAACGGTTGTGCGTACTGCCTCCGAGTGCACACGAAGAAAGCCCTGTCGCTCGGAGAGACCACAGAACGGATGACGGTGCTTCCCTCCTGGCGGGAAGCCGGGCTGTACTCCGAACGGGAGCGCGCAGCCCTCGCACTCACCGAGGCGATCACCCTTGTTTCGCACGGTCACGTTTCCGACGAGGTCTACGCCGCCTCTCTCGAAGTCTTCGATGAGGAGGAGTTCGCCACGCTGTCCTGGATGATTGTCTCGATCAACGCGTTCAACCGGATCGCCGTGACCAGCAGGTACCTCGTCGACCCGGAGGAGTCCTGACCGGCGCGACGCTGGGAGCCCGCTGGACAGGTTCCCTTCCCTCTGGCCAAGTCAGGTAAGGCTTGCCTATACTGGAGGGGAAATGACGATCCGACAGACCCGCACCGACCACACCGGTCACCGTGCCAATGAGGCGAACCACAAGCATCGCGTTCAGTTTCTCATCGCCGGGGACGAAACGGTGCTTCCCGAACTCGAAGCGATGCTGACGACGCTTCCGCTCTGTGCAACCGGTCGGGTCTTCGTCGAAGTCGCCTCCACAGACGACATCGGTGCGTTACAGGTTCCTCCGCGGATGACGGTGACCTGGTTGCCGCGCTCCCATCGATCAGGTGCTCCCGGATCCGGCCGGAGCTGCGCACCCGGCGAGGCCGCATCCCGGGCCGTTCGGGCCTGGGCCGGTGAGATGCTGTGCGAGCACCCGGAAGAGGTTCACGTCTGGCTCGGGGGCCACTACCGCGGCGTTGCCGAGGCTTACGACTACCTCACCGCGGAGCTCGGAGTCGTTGCGGACGTCATCGAGACTCCTCCGGCTTACCGCCTCGGCGTCTCCCGCTGATATCCCTTCGGTTTCAGCGCTGACGCTCGGTCTCGTGCTCCGGTTCGAGTGTCGAACGGTGACCTGACACGATGAGATCAACCCGCTCACGCGTTCCGTCGGACGTGGAGAACGCCTCCTCTCCGAACATCCACCGCTCCCATCGGTGTCGGTGGCTCTCGCCGTCACGCTCGATCCCGCGCTCGAGGCACAGTTCTGCTGGAGCGTCTACCCGGATCGAGTAGGCGAGCGACCCGGATGCAGCTCTCCGGCAGCAGGTGATGCCCTCGACGACGACGATCGGGGCCCACTGCTCGGTCCGCCAGCCGGCGAGACCACCCAGGAGACGACGTCATCGATCTGGATGAGTGGGGCATCGAGGGCGACTGCCACGAGCGCGCCGAGGGTGCTCTAACCTGAACCTGGCGGTCCGTCGATGCCAACGATCCGGATGCCGCGGATTGCTTTCAGACACGTTCACCTCGTGCACGACCCGAGCGACGGTGGCGGTACCCGGAATACCCCAGAGCGCGTTCGGAGCGTTTCGCGATCACCCCGGCACCGGCCGCGAGGATCGCGTCGAACTCCGATCGGACCCGGGCGGCATCGGTCAGCAACGCCTGCAACACATCGTTCCCGGCCCGGTCGATCAGCACAGACAACGGAACCTCGCCGGCAACCGCGGTCAACGAAGAACCGGTACCGCGGGACCCCGCGAGACCGGTCGAGACAGCGACCGCGGCGGGCGACGATGGCACGTTCTGGGCGACCCTGGCCTCGAACAGATCCAGCCGGTGGCACACGCTGAGTGCTACCTTCCTGACCTGCTCTGACCTCTTCGCCATGCCCCCAAGTTTACCAAGCGGCCACCAAAATTAGAACGGGTGTTCGAAAATGTGGATAAGTCCTCGAGTCGGAAACGTTGACTGCCGCGATAATGGGGCCATGTCCTCCGGCCTTCCTGCCCTCGCCCTCAACGACGGTCACACCATCCCGCAACTGGGCCTCGGCCTCTACAAGGTGCCGGACGACTCCGTCGCGGATGTCGTCACCACCGCCATCGACGCCGGGTACCGTCACCTGGACACGGCGACGCTGTATGCCAACGAACGTGGTGTGGGGGAAGGGATCCGCCGCTCAGGCATCGAGCGGGACACCCTCTTCGTCACCACGAAGGTGTGGAACTCGGACCAGGGTTTCGACAGCACGCTGCGAGCGTTCGAGCACAGCATGGACCTTCTCGGCCTGGACCTGCTCGATCTCTATCTCATCCACTGGCCTGCACCGAAGCAGAACCGCTACGTCGAGACCTGGCGTGCCCTCGAACGGCTCCAGACCGAGGGGCGGGTGGTGTCGATCGGGGTCAGCAATTTCCACCCCCACCACCTGGACCGGCTGTTCGCCGAAACGGGCATCGTGCCCGCCGTCAACCAGATCGAGCTGCACCCGTGGCTGCCGCAGCGGGAGGCCCGTGCGTTCCATGACGCGAACGGCATCGTGACTGAGGCATGGTCTCCGCTCGCCCGCGGCGGCATCCTGAACAACCCCGCTCTGGACCGAATCGCCGGCAAGCACGGTGTCAGCCCGGCGCAAGTTGTGATCCGGTGGCACCTTCACCTGGGCAACGTTGTCATTCCCAAGTCGGCAACCCCCGCGCGAATCGACGAGAACATCGACGTCTTCGGCTTCGAGCTCGACGAGTCCGACCTGGCCGGCATCGCCTCCCTGGCGTCGGGCGAGCGCACAGGGCGTGACCCGGACGACCTCGACTGATTCGGGTCAGTCCAGAGCAGCCCGCACCTGGGGCAGAACCTCGGTGGCGAGCAATTCGATGGAACGCATCACGAGGGCGTGCGGGACTCCCGACCAGTCCATCTGAAGACAGTGACGGTCGTAGCCGAGGTGTTCGTGCAGGGCGACGATCTTGTCTGCGACCTCGTTCGGGCTGCCGGCGAAGATCGCTCCACGCTTCGCCGTCTGCGTGTCGTAGCCCAGCCGGCTGGGGGCGGTGAAACCGCGTTCAGCGGCGATCTTCGTCATCGAACTCTTCCAGTACGGAAACAGCGTGTCTTTCGCCTCCTGGCTCGTCGGCGCGAGGAAGCCGGGCCCGGAGACGGCTACCTTCAGGTCGGTCGCGTCGTGCCCGGCCTTCTGGGCAGACTGCCGATACAGCGCCGCCAATGGCGCGAACTGCTCGGGGTAGCCCCCGATGACCGCATAGTTGATCGGCAGGCCGAGGTAGCCGGCGCGCATCGATGACTCGGGGTTGCCGCCAGTCGCGATCCAGATGTCGAGCTTCTCGGAATGCGGGCGCGGCAGAATGAGCGCGTCGTTCAGCGCAGGGCGGAACCGCCCGCGCCAGGTCACTCGCTCGCTTGCGTTGAGCTCGAGCAGCAAACCCAGCTTCTCCTCGTACAGGTCGTCGTAGTCGGCGAGGTTCGCGCCGAACAGCGGGAATGACTCGATGAACGAACCGCGACCGGCCGCGAGTTCGACCCGGCCGCCGCTCAGCAGGTCGATCGTCGCGAATTGCTGGAAGACGCGCACCGGGTCCTCGGTCGAGAGGACCGTCACCGCACTGGACAATCGGATGCTTTTCGTCACCGTCGACGCCGCAGCCAGAACGGTCGCAGGCGAGCTGATCGAATACTCCGCCCGGTGGTGTTCTCCGATGCCGAACCAGTCGAGTCCGGCCTGATCGGCGAGGCGGATCCGTTCGATCGTCTCGGTGAGCTGCTGTGCAGGGGAGATCAGCATCCCCGTCGAGGGATCGGTTGGGATATCACCGAAGGTATAAACACCGAGTTGGAAGGTCATGAGCGTGCCTCCAGGTGTGCGTGTCTGGCCGGACGGAGATAGCCGCCTTTCTCGAGGCCGGCCTCGATCTCGAACCGGTTCCTGAGCGGATTGGTGCCAGCCGAGAGGTAGAGCAGGGGGAAGAGCATGCCGTAACGCTGCCACTGGCGTTTGTGCACGGCTTCGTGCTCGAGCACGTCGTCAGAGACGTTCGTCCTGGTGAGATAGCAGCCGCCGACACACGAACCGCCTCGCCCGAACGTCCAGCTCGGCATCCCGGTGAATACCCACAGACCGTTGCGCCGTTGTACCGGCCCGGTGGACCAGATCGAACCCCAGATCAGTCCGACGAGGTTGGCGTAGAGGTAGCCGAGCCGGCTGAGGGGAGAGTCGAAGAGCATCCGCTTCATCGTTCGTTCCTGGTGTGGCGTGCGGTGTCCGTCATGCTCCGAGGCTACCGGCCGGTGATGCCCCCGGCATTCTCAGCGTGCGAGCGCGCCGAGGATTCTCAGGATGGTGCCGAGGTCGTCGACGGCATGCGTTGCGCTGGCCGGCGCGAAACCGGTGATGCCGGCGCCGGCGAGTTCGAACTCTCCACGGACGGCCCCGATCAGTTCGACGAGGGTCGCCGCCGGGAGCCCGAACGGTTCGGCCCAGTCCGTCCCTGCGATGTCAGCCGGGTCGAGGACATCCAGGTCGACGTGCACATAGACCCGTTTCGCCCCGGATGCCGTCACCGCGTCGACCAGGGCGGCCGCTGTGGCATCCTCAACGGACAGGGTGCGGATCGCGGAGTCGTCGAGACGGGCCTGCTCGCCAGGGTCGACGTCCCTGGCCCCGATGATCACGAGCCGCTCAGGCGCCAGCGGGGTCTTCGGCGACAGTTCAGGGATACCCTCACCGATCAGCGCGCGCAGGACCATGCCGTCGAACGACCCGGAGGGGGAGTCGTCCGGGGTATTCAGGTCGGGGTGGGCGTCGAACCAGAGCACGCACGTGTCCTCGCCCGACGAGAGAACGTGGTCGACAGCAGCGAGCTCCACGGAGCATCCGCCCCCGACGGTGATCACCGGGGCAGCCGCAGCGCGGAGGGCGGCGTTCTGGCGTTCCCGGATGATCCGTAGCGACGACAGCCGATTCACTCCGGTCTCGAGCGACTCACCCGCCTCCGCCGGCACATCCACGAGCAGCGTGGCCGATGAGGGGAGGTCCCCGCGGATCGCCTCGGCGCCGTCGATGAGGCGCATCGCGCGAGAGGAACCGGAACCCTGCCACGCGGGCACAACCACGAAAGTCGCCATTGTCTTAGTATCCGGTTTTCCCACACGAGGCGCGAGGTAGGCTCGCCATTCGAGCCAGTATTGCCGCCTGTTGCAGTGCGCATGGCACGGCGAGGGCGAGCACGGCAGAATGGTTCCCGGGCCACAATCCGAGCGGAAGGAGCCGGCATGAGCGAAAGCACCGATGGTCGCCACCTCCTGATGGTCGAGGTGACCGCCCAGCGCGAGAACGCGCCCGCCTACGACGCCTATGTGCGCACCATGATCGACCGGGCAGCTGCAGAGGCCCGCGCATCCGGCTGGGATGTCTCCCAGGTGTCAGCAGCCGACCTCGGCGTCGACGGGCTCCTGCAGGCGGCGGAGCACGCCGCCGCCGTCGTCATCATGGGCGGTGAAGACATCGACCCGCAGTTCTACGACGGCCAACGCGGGTATGAGGGTGAGGGGTACCACTTCGAGGTGGCGGATGCCGCCCAGATCCAACTGGTCCGGCTCGCGGTCGCCCGTTCCCTGCCGGTCCTCGGCATCTGCCGGGGGCACCAGGTCATCAACGTCGCCCTCGGCGGAAGCCTCCTTCAGCATGTCGAGGACGCCGGGCACCGGAACATCGACCTGCCCGTCGAATATGCCCTCGTCGAACACCCGGTCCGGCTCGAGCCCGGCAGCAACCTGGGCGAGCGGTTCGGTCGTGACCACATCGTCGTGCAGAGCGCCCACCATCAGGTCGTCGACCGGCTCGGCGCCGGACTCCGCGCGGTTGGCTGGGCTCACGACGGGCATGTCGAAGCGATCGAGCACGAGAGTCTGCCGATCGTCGGTGTGCAGTGGCACCCTGAGGCGCTCCTCGCGCCGGCCGGGCAGTTGCGTGTGCTGCTTGACGGCCTCGCCGCCCAGGCCGGTGCCGTCCTCGAAAGCGCCTGACCGGCATCCGTTCGCCCGCTGAACGAGGACATCGCACGCTTATCAGGGCCGAATCCGGAGAAGCGGCCTGACAACCGTGCGATGTCCTGCTAAAGATGCGTCGCCCTCTGCACGAGGGGCATCGGTTACTGGTTCGGCGTGTACGGCGCGCTCTGGGTCGCCTCAACCGCGGGCTGGGTCTGTCCACCTGAGATCGGGGACGGGCCGCCGGACTTCATCGCTGCGAGTCGCGCCTCGACCTCGGTGAGCTCACCGATGTCCTCGAGCGACTCGAACTGGGCGTCGAGGCTCGACGCAGCAAGCTCCTGCTGGCCACGCACCCTGGCTTCCTCGCGGCGGATCTTGTCTTCGAACCGGCTGACCTCGCTGGTCGGATCCATGATGTCGATGCTCTTGACGGCATCCGCGACCTTCCGCTGGGCTTCGGCGGTCTTGGAACGGGCAACGAGCTCGCTGCGCTTCGACTTGAGCTGCTCCAGCTTCTGCTTCATGCCGTTGAGGCCGTTCTTCAACTGGTCGACGACCTGCGTCTGCGCGACGATCTGCGGTTCGGCCATCTTCGCCTCGTTCTCAGAGGTGATCTGGCGCTGCAGCGCGACCTTGGCGAGGTTGTCGAACTTGTCGGCGTCGGACGCGTTGCCCGAGGCGCGGTACTCGTCGGCCTTGCGGCTCGCTGCAAGGGCCTTGTTGCCCCAGTCGCTCGCAGCACGCACGTCTTCTGAGTGGTCCTCTTCGAGGAGGCGGAGGTTGCCGATCGTCTCGGCGATGGCGCTTTCGGCCTCGGCGATGCTGTTGGTGTAGTCGCGAACCATCTGGTCCAGCATCAGCTGGGGGTCCTCGGCCTGGTCGATGAGTGCGTTGATGTTCGCTTTCGCGAGCTGGGCGATGCGCCCGAAGATCGATTGCTTGGTCATGGGATTCTTCCTCTCGATCGGTATCTGTGTTCTGTTTCGGTCGTCAGAAACGGCCGCCACCCCGTCGGGAGCGTGTGCCGCCCCCGCCGAAACTTCCTGCGCTGCGGCCCCCGCGGGAGCCTCCGCCGAATCCGCCGCCGAGCCCGCCGCCGAAACCGCCGAACCCGCCGCCCGAACGGCCTCCGCCGCTGAGTACGGAGTTGATGATGATGCCGCCGAGGATGGCGCCCATCATGCCGCTGCCCGACTGCTGGCCGCCGCCCATGAGCCCTCCGCCGCCGAACCCGCCGGGCTGCATCCCGAAACCGGAGACGTCCGACTGGGCGGAGTCGATCGCGGCGCGGGCGAGCTGGTTGGAGGTCTGTGCGTAGGTGAGCGCTGACACCGGGTCGGATGCCGCCAACTGCTGCGCCTCAACCAGGTTGCGTCCCGCTTCGGCCAGCCGGGTGCGTGCGTCAGGGCCGACAGCGCCCCTGCGGGCTGTGATGTAGTCCTCGGCCGCTGACACCTGTGCTCCTGCGGCGGAGAGAGCGTGGCCGAGCTGGGACTGTGCCCGCTGGAACTGGGCCTGCGCATCCCGCACCCGCTGGAGGATCCCATCGATCGACGTGTTCGCGGCCTGAAGCCGACGAAGCAGTTCGAGTGGGTTATGGATCCTCGCGCGCTGCTGCTCGACCTCGGCAACGGCGTTCTCCGTCTCCCGGATCACGTTGACGAGTGAGCCATCCGCGTCCGGCTGCGACCTGGCGAGCTGGAGGTCACTGCGCAGATCCGCCACAGCATCGGAGATCGAACGCTGGGCGGCGTCCAGGTCCGCGCCGAGCTTGTCGATGGCGTCGAGCAGCAAAGCGGCCTGGTCGATGGCCTCTTCTGATGCCCGGATGTCGACCGCGGCCGCGCCGAGCTGGTCGGCGGCGACGTCCTCGGCGGCGGCGTTGAGGTTCTCGCTCGCGAACGCGAGCCGTTCCCCGGACTGTGCCACGTTGTCCCTGACCGTGCTCAGGGCGGCAGCGTCATAGCGCACCGAGAGCGACTGCAACGTGGCGGATGCTGTGGAGAGGCGGTCAGTCACCTGCCGATGCTCCGCGCGCAGCTTCTCGACGGCCGCTGGAGCGTTCTGCTCCAGTTGTCTCAGTTCGTCGAACGCCTCCGCCTCCCGGTCGAGCGCGGCGTTCGCGTCGATGCACAGCCGGATGATCTCGGCGTTCCAGGCGCGCACCTGCTGCTCGGTGTCAGGCTCGGCGTCCGCCAGCTTCTGCCGGATGGTGAACGCTCGCGAAAGGCTACCCTTCGCCGCGGCGATTGCGGAACGGAACGCGGTGACCGTCTCCTCGCCGTACTGGGCGACGGCGAAGCCGAGTTCTTCCTCGCTGGTCTTCACTGCATCGTCCGTCTCCACGAGGGCGCTCCCGGCCTGGCGCTCGAGGTCTGCCGTCTCAACGGCCGCAAGGTCGGCCGGCTCTCCTGCACGGGGATCGAGAGCCTTCTTCTTATTGCGCTTGCGGAGGGTCGAGGCGATGACGATGATCCCGATGACCACGATCAGGCCGATCACCAGCCACACCACCGAATTCGACACACCGGCGCCCCCGCCAGGTGAGGCGGCGACGTCGTCGCCGGCGATCGCGTTGCCGAGACCGGAGGCCGCAGCCACCGCGGCGCCTGCCCAGTCCTCATCGCTCAGGCGCGGCTGGACCAGCTGCTGTTCGATGGCGCCGAGCTGTTCGTTGTTCACCGGCCCGCCGGTCGCGCCCGAGAGGTAGTAGGTGCGCTGCTCGGTGGCCACCGCAAGCAGGTACTGCGACGGGCCGAGGCCGTTCGCCTCCGCCGTCGTGTTCGTCCACTCGGCTGCATCGCTCGGATTCGTGAACTCGTCGACGTAGACAACCCAGAGGTCGGCCCCGGAATCGGAATTGAGGGCATCGATCGCGGATTCGATCTCGGCGGCATCTGAACCGCCCAGCACGCCGGCCTCGTCGAGCACGCGCCCAGAGCCAAGCTGAACCGGATCGGTGGCGATCGCGGCGGCAGGGGTCCCCAGCACAAGAGCGGCCGTGACGGCCGCAAGGGCCCAGAGTGAGCGTGCCCGCATTTGCCGCCTTCTGTCGTCGGTCGAGAACACCTGCGAGTCTAGGGTTGCCTGGCTGAGCGCGTCCAGCGAGTCGGTGTGAGCCTCCCGGGGTCGCCGCGTGGCATCCTCCTGTGCTATGAATTCCGGTCTAACCTTGCCCGGGTGAGCAACGACCGTTACGGATCCGACGTGCTGGCGACCAACTGGCGCGCAAGCAAAACGCCCCCTCCGCTCGAAGAGGAGGCAACAACCGACCTCGTCGTCGAAGAGGCCTCGACCGGCTGGTGCGGTGCGGTCACCGGGATCGAAGGCAAGACCGTCCAACTCGAGGACCGCCACGGCAAACGCCGGGTGTTCCCGCTGGGCGGTGGATTCCTGATCGACGGCAAACCGGTGATCCTCGTCGCGCCGAAAAAGAAGAAGCCGGCCGGCCCAACCCGCACGGCCTCCGGATCCTTCGCCGTCGCCGATTCCCGCGCCAGGGTCGCGTTGCCCTCCCGCATCTACGTCGAGGGCCGGCACGACGCCGAGCTCGTCGAAAAGGTCTGGGGCGACGACCTCCGCGTCGAGGGTGTCGTCGTCGAGTACCTCGGCGGGATCGACGACCTCGCGGCGATCATCACCGACTTCGCACCGACCCCTCAACGAAAAGTCGGTGTGCTCGTCGACCACCTCGTTCCCGGCTCGAAGGAGTCGAGGATCGCGGATGCCGTGATGCGCGGCAGCCACGGAGGGAACGTGCTCGTTGTCGGGCATCCGTACATCGACGTCTGGCAGTCGGTGAAACCGGCCAGGGTCGGCCTGAAAGCATGGCCGGACATCCCCAGGTCGATCGAGTGGAAGAAGGGCATCTGCGCGGCCCTCGGGCTGCCGAACGAGAGCCAGGCCGACATCGCCAGGGCCTGGCAGGCCATCCTCGGGCGGGTCCGCAACTACTCAGATCTCGAGCCCGCATTCCTCGGCCGGGTCGAGGAGCTCATCGACTTCGTCACCGCTCCGTAGAGCGCAGCTTCCGTCTGCGCCCATCAGGGATCGTCCCGGTCGCCAGAGCGATCGGGACGGCGTCCGCGGCGTTTCGCGGACGTCGTTCGGCGCGTGGAGAAAAGTGTGCCCTCGGCAGGATTCGAACCTGCGACCTGCGGTACCGGAAACCGACGCTCTATCCCCTGAGCTACGAAGGCGTGCACCACAAAACTATCAGAATTCTGCGCCGGCAAATCTCCGTCGCTGGGAGCACCACGAGCGGCGGATGCCGCTGTGACCCCGTGTGTTGATGGACGGATGCATCGCACCGTCTCCGCTCACCTGGAAATCCGGCCGGGCGGGCCGAGCGATGTCGTTCTTCCCCTCGCCGTCGCCGCGGGGACGCCCATCCTCTCCGAGACCCTGGCGATCCGTTCCGGTGGCAGCAGATCGCCCCGCTGGAGCTGATCGACCGCCACGGAACACGACGGCATCGTTTCGCCGGGCAGCCCGGTCCCGTTCACGTGCACGACCACTCTGTGGTCGCCGGGCAGCGTCCCATCGAGCCGCTACGCGGAATCAGGCGAACTGCAGCGTGTGGCGGCGAGCGGTTCGGGGGCTCGGCGGCCAGATGCTCCTGGACGGGTCGCCTGGTGCGTTCAGGACGGCCTCAGCTCCGTCCCCGGCTCGAGCGACAGCGCCGCCACCACACGCGCATCCGGGCAGGGTGGCTGCCGGGATTACGCCCACCTGGTGATCGCGCTGCTCCGCGTGCGACACCCAGCCTGCAGGGTGTCTGCCTTTGCGCCGGCCTGAAGCCGACGAACTTCCACGTGCTCGACCATCGAACACCGGTGCTGCCGCCCCGACGCTGTCCGCGCTAGGACAGGTGTGCGATCGCAGCCTCGGCCAGCTGCTCGGCATCGCCAGGCTCGGAGAAGTCGATGGCGCGAATGGTGATCCAGTACGGCCCGGTGAAGACCTGGGCTTCTCCCTCGTTTTCCACCATCGTGAAATAACCCTCGACAGGGGGAGCGGCATAGGTGGGCACCTGCTTGCTCTCGGTGACCGCACGGTTCTTCAGATCCGTCAACGCGGCGTCACCGAGCCTGGCGACGGCCACATCGATGGTGGTGTTGCTCGAGTTGTTGGCCCACTGGCAGAACTGGCCACCCATTGCGGCGATCTCGCTCGCTTTGCTGCCCGCCTTCGGCGTGGCTTCCGCCACCATGCTGATGTTGGGGTTGAACGCGTACATGTCCGCCGGGGTGATCAGGGCTTCACAGGCGATCTCGACCGGTTCGCTCGCGACCGCTGTCTCAGCCGGCGACGGGGTCGGCGCGCCGCTCGCTGCGGGGCCTGACTCAGTCGGACCAGTGGTCGGCGACGAGGACGCCGCCGGCGCCGGAGTGCAACCGGCGAGGAGGAGTGAGCCGAGAAGCGCGGCGGTGACGGCGAGCGGGCGGAGCGCGTGTGTGCGGGCGAACGTGGAAGCCATATCCATCTCTCTGTGGGGGATGGTTCGACCATAACAACTGTCACAGGTGCGATCGCGCATACGCCGCGCGAGGCGGATTCACGGGTCCGGATAGAATCGGTTGTGTGACCCCAGACGACCTTGCCGCCGCCCTGTTCGAACTCGTCGTGCCGCTCGCTGAGAACCGCCGCGCTGGAGCCGGAGCAGAGATCAGCCGCGACGACGTCGTTCTCGAGCGTCCGCGCAATCGCGACCATGGCGACTGGGCCTCCAACGTCGCCATGCGGATCGCCAAGCGGATCGGTGCCAACCCTCGTGAGGTGGCAGCCGAACTGGCCGAAGGGATCGCTTCGGTTCCCGGCGTCGCCACTGCTGAGGTCGCGGGGCCAGGGTTCCTCAACGTCCGCCTCGACGCTGCGGCGACAGGCGCCCTCGCCAAGGTCATCGTCGAAGCCGGGAACGCGTACGGCCACAACGTCTCGCTCGCCGGCCAGTCGATCAACGTCGAGTTCGTCTCAGCCAACCCGACGGGGCCGCTCCACATCGGGCACACCCGCTGGGCTGCGCTCGGCGACTCCATCGCCCGCGTGCTGAAGGCATCGGGTGCGACCATCGCCAGCGAGTATTACATCAACGACGCCGGCAGCCAGATGGACACGTTCGGTGCCTCCATTCTCGCGGCGATCAAGGGGGAGGAGACGCCGGAGGGCGGCTACCCCGGCGCATACATCGCCGAACTCGGCCGCCAGGTGCTCGAGATGGAGCCGAAGCTCCTCGACCTGCCCGACGAGGAGGCGCTCCCCGCCGCCCGAGAGCTCGCATACAAACTGCAGCTCGTCGAGATCGAGAAGTCCCTGGCGAGCTTCAACGTGCACTTCGACGTCTGGTTCTCCGAGCGGGAACTTCATGCCACGAACCCCGAGACGGGCCACAGCGCCATCGACGACGCCGTCGAGCGCCTTCGCGAGCAGGGTCACGTCTTCGACGAGGACGGTGCCGTCTGGGTGCGCACCACCGACTTCGGCGACGACAAGGACCGGGTGATCCGCCGCGGAAACGACATCTACACCTACTTCGCAGCGGATGCCGCCTATTACCTGTCGAAGTCCGACCGCGGGTTCGCGCATAAGATCTACCTGCTCGGCGCCGACCACCACGGTTATGTGCACCGCCTCAAGGCGCTCGCGGGAGCAGCCGGTGACAACCCCGACATCGACATCGAGATCCTCATCGGACAGCTGGTCAGCGTCAACGGTGCCAAGCTCTCGAAGCGTGCAGGCAACATCATCGAACTCGACGACCTCCAGGCCTGGCTCGGCACCGACGCCCTGCGTTACTCGCTTGGGCGCTACCCGGCGGATTCCCCACTGACCCTCGACCCCGAGCAGCTGCGCAAACGCAGCAATGACAACCCGGTTTTCTACGTGCAGTACGCCCACGCGCGCACGCACTCGGTCGCCCGCAACGCCGAGGTGGCTGGGGTCGACCGCAGCGCTTTCGTGCCAGAGCTCCTCGAGCATGAAACCGAACGGGCGCTGCTCGGCGCGCTGCAGGAGTTCCCGCGGATCGTTGCCCAGGCCGCGGAACTGCGCGAGCCCCACCGTGTCGCCCGGTTCATCGAAGAGGTCGCCGGTCTGTATCACCGCTGGTATGACAACTGCCGCGTGATTCCGCTCGGTGACGAGCCGATCGGGGATGTGCACCGCAGCCGGCTCTGGCTCAACGACGCGACAGGCCAGGTGGTCCGCAACGGCCTCGACCTTCTCGGCGTTTCGGCTCCGGAGCGGATGTAACGTGTCCGACGCGGACGGCTGGACGCGATTACAGCGGGCGGCAGAATCCGACGGCGGACCGGCCAGGAAGCCGGCACGCCGGCGCGTGCTCACCGGTGTGATCATCCTCGTCGTTGCGGTTCTCGTCGTGGTGAGCGGCGCGTTCCTCGCCGAATATCTCACCCGCGGCATCGCCGAGGACACGGTGGCCGCCGCCGTGGAGTCCAACCTGCCTGCGAACGTCGACGGAACGGTCGATGTGGACATCGCCGGGGACTGGGTGCTCCTTCAGCTGTTCAGCGGACGGATGCACGAGGTGACCCTCTCTTCCGACGACATCCGCTTCGACGGCATCCCCATCGAGAAGATGACGGTGACGGCATCCGGGGTCCCGATCGACCTCAAGGCCGCTGTCGAGGACATCGACGCGACGGTGACGCTCGACGAATCAGCACTCAACGAACTGCTGACCCTGCCGGAGAACGATGCGGTGATCACGCTCGGGAATGGCACCGTTGGGTATGACGGCTCGACGACGGTGTTCGGGGTGCCCATCGGTTACGTCGTCACCGCTTCGCTCGCCCCGGACGGCACGGACGTGCTCGTCACCCCGCAGGGTGCCGAAGTGACGTCAGCCGTTGGCGACCTCGACCTGTCCGGGCTTGTGAACCGGGTCGTCGGCTCGGAGCCCGTGAGGATCTGCCTCGCGGAGAAGCTTCCTGTGGGCGTCTCGATCTCAGCGATCGAGGTCCGCAACGGCGAAGCGACGCTGAGCTTCGCCGCGTCCGACTTCACGCTCTCCGGTGGTTCGCTTCGGTCGACGGGGGAGTGCCCCGCCTGACGGATGCCGCCGGCTGGATACCCTGCCCCGCATACGTCGCGTGCCACAATTTCACGAGGGGCCACGAGCTCTCAGTAGAATTGAATTGTCTCCACCGCTCATCCGCGCGGTACATTCCCCTCCGCACGATTGGTTCCTGCCGTGGCTTCTCACCCACTCGCCCCGTCATGGCTGCGCGCGCCCGATGACGCGAATGCGCTCGCAGCAGCAGTCTGGCCCGCCCATGTCTCCCGGGCGCCGACCGGCGAACTCACCGTCGCCGGCGTCTCAGCACCAGACATCGCCGCCCGTTTCGGCACCCCGGTATACGTCGTCGATGAGGCGGATGCCCGCGACCGCGCCGCAGGCGTTCTCGCTGCCTTCCAGCGGGAATTCACCGCGATCGGCAGCTCCGCCACCGTCTACTACGCAGGAAAAGCGTTCCTCTGCGCCGAGGTGGCCCGCTGGGTCACCGAAGCCGGCCTCAACATCGATGTCTGCTCCGGTGGCGAACTGGCCGTCGCCCTCGCTGCCGGTGTCGACGCCTCCCGCCTCGGCCTCCACGGCAACAACAAATCCATCGCTGAGATCGACCGTGCCGTCGAAGCCGGCATCGGCGCCATCGTCATCGACAGCCTGCAGGAGATTCCGCGCGTCGCGGCGGCCGCGGAGCGCCATGGTCGCAAGCAGCGGGTCCGTCTTCGGGTCAACAGCGGCGTGCACGCACACACCCACGTCTTCCTGGCGACGGCACACGAAGACCAGAAGTTCGGTCTTCCGCTCGAGCACGCTGCGGACGCGGTCGCGAGCATCCGGGGCTTCGACTCCCTCGAATTCCTCGGCCTGCACTGCCACATCGGTTCGCAGATCTTCGGATCGGACGGGTTCGCTGAGTCAGCCGCGCGGCTGCTCACCGTGCACAGGGACCTGCTCGCCGCAGGCCCCGTACCCGAACTCAACCTCGGCGGCGGCTTCGGCATCGCCTACACCGACGTCGACGACCCCACACCGATCGACGAGCTCGCCCGCGAGATCGCACGGATCGTCGCCACCGAATGCGAGCGCCTGGGCGTGCCCATTCCGCGCGTGGCGTTCGAACCCGGCCGTGTCGTGATCGGTCCGAGCACGTTCACGCTGTACGAGGTCGGAACGACCAAGGACGTCGAACTGCTGACGGATGCCGGTGGCTCGGCCACGAGGCGCTACGTCAGCGTCGATGGCGGAATGAGCGACAACGCCAGGCCGGCCCTGTACGGCGCCGACTACTCTGTCCGGCTGGCCGGGCGCGCCTCAGACGCGGAACCGGTGCTCGTCCGGCTGGCGGGTAAGCACTGCGAATCCGGAGACATCGTCGTCCAGGACGACTACCTGCCAGGCGACGTCGCCCCTGGCGACCTCGCGGCTGTCCCGGCGACCGGCGCATACTGCTGGTCTCTCGCGAGCAACTACAACTACCTGGGACGCCCGCCGGTCGTCGCTGTCCGAGATGGCGTCGCCCGCGTGATCGTCCGTGGCGAGACCGAAGCCGACCTGCTGGCGCGAGACGCCGGATTGGATGCACGATGACCGAATACCGCACTGTCCGAGTGGCGCTGCTCGGGGCCGGCTCCGTCGGCTCCCAGGTGGCAAGGCTGCTCCTCGCCAACGGGGACGAGCTCGCCGCCCGCGTCGGCGCGAGACTCCAGCTCGTTGGGATCGGCGTCCGTGACCTCGACGCGCCCCGCGACGTCGAGCTGCCCCGTGAACTGCTGACAACGGATGCCGAGTCCCTCGTCGTCGGCGCCGACATCGTCATCGAGCTCATCGGCGGGATCGAACCGGCCCGGACACTCATCCTGCAGGCCATCAACGCCGGGGCCGATGTCGTCACGGGAAACAAAGCGCTCCTCGCCGCGCACGGCCCGGAGCTCTTCGACGCCACCGAACAGGTCGGCGCCGAGATCTACTACGAAGCCGCCGTCGCCGCCGCGATCCCGATCATCCGGCCCCTCCGTGACAGCCTCGCCGGCGACAACGTCAAACGCATTCTCGCGATCGTCAACGGCTCGACCAACTTCATCCTCGACCGGATGGACCGGTTCGGCGACAGTATGGAAGCCGCCCAGAAGACGGCGTTCGAGCTCGGGTTCCTGGAAGCGGATCCGACGCTTGACGTCGACGGCTACGACGCCGCCCAGAAAGCCACCATCCTGGCCAGCCTCGCCTTCCACAGCACGGTTCCCGCGGACGGCGTCTACCGCGAAGGCATCGCCGACATCACGCCCGCCCAGATCGACGCCGCCCGAGCCGCCGGCTATGTCATCAAACTGCTGGCCATCGCTGAACGGATCACCGCCGACGACGGCACCGAGGGGATCTCGGCACGGGTGTACCCCGCGCTCGTCGCCCGTGAGCATCCGCTCGCCGCTGTGCACGGAGGAAACAACGCGGTCTTCGTCGAAGCCGAAGCAGCAGGGTCCCTGATGTTCTACGGAGCAGGAGCCGGGGGAGTGCAGACGGCGTCAGCAGTCCTCGGCGACCTCGTCTCGGCTGCGCGCCGCCACATTGCCGGAGGCCCCGGTCTTGGCGAGTCCACGCACGCCGACCTCCCTCTGCTGCCGATCGGCGCCGTGATCACCAAGTACCAGATCACCCTGCGGGTGAGTGATCTTCAGGGGGTCCTCGCCGAGGTGGCGATGATCTTCGCCAACGGCGGCGTCTCGGTCGAGACCGTCGAGCAGACGGTCGATTCGGTCGACGCGGGAACGGCATTCCTGGTGATCGGCACGCACGCTGCCCGTGAGCGCGCGCTCCAGGCCACCGTTGCCGCGCTGAAAGCCAGCGATGTAGTGGATTCAGTTGTCAGTGTTCTACGAGTTGAAGGAGTCTAGATATGGCGAAGCAGTGGCGCGGAGTTTTGCACGAGTACGCAGACCGTCTCGATGTGACCGACAAGACACCCATCATCAGCCTCGGTGAGGGCGGCACCCCGCTCATCTACGCGGCAGCCCTGTCCGCCAGAACCGGCGCGAAGGTGTGGGTCAAGTACGAAGGCATGAACCCCACAGGTTCCTTCAAGGACCGCGGAATGACCATGGCGGTATCGAAGGCTGTCGAGGCGGGAGCGAAAGCGGTCATCTGCGCCTCCACCGGCAACACGTCGGCGTCTGCGGCTGCCTACGCAGCCCACGCCGGCATCACCGCAGCCGTCCTCGTCCCGGAGGGCAAGATCGCGATGGGCAAGCTCGCCCAGGCGATCGCACACAACGCCCAGCTGATCCAGGTCCGGGGCAATTTCGACGACTGCCTCGACATCGCACGTGAGCTGTCCGCGAACTACCCGGTTCACCTGGTGAACTCGGTCAACAACGACAGGATCGAAGGCCAGAAGACCGCGGCATTCGAGGTCGTCGAAGTACTCGAGGACGCCCCTGACTTCCACTTCATCCCCGTCGGCAACGCCGGCAACTACACCGCGTACACCCGCGGTTACACCGAGGAACTCGAACGGGGGATCAGCACGAAACTGCCCCGGATGTTCGGATTCCAGGCTGCAGGAAGCGCCCCGCTGGTCACCGGCAGCGTCGTGAAGAACCCGGAGACGGTGGCAAGCGCCATCCGCATCGGCAACCCGGCGTCCTGGGACCTCGCGCTCGCTGCCCGGGAGGCAACGGACGGTTACTTCGGCGCCATCGAGGACGACATGATCCTCGCCGCGCAGCGCATACTGTCGACCGAGGTCGGCATCTTCGTCGAACCGGCGTCGGCGATCAGCGTCGCCGGCCTGCTCGAACGGTCTGAGGCCGGTGAGGTGCCGGCAGGGTCGACCGTCGTGCTCACCGTCACCGGTCACGGTCTCAAGGACCCGCAGTGGGCGCTCCGCAACGCAGACGGCGGCGAAATCACTCCGACGATCGTCCCCGTCGACGTCAACGAGGTCGCCAGCGTCCTCGGGCTGGCCAAGGACTCCGCGTGAGTCCGACGGGCCGCTCCGTCACGGTTCGCGTTCCGGCCACTTCGGCCAACCTTGGGCCAGGTTTCGACACGCTCGGGCTCGCCCTCAGCGTCTATGACGAGGTCACGGTCACCGTTCGCGACGAACCAGGCGCTTTCGTCGAGATCCACGGCGTCGGCGAGTCGGTCGTCCCCACCGACGCGTCGAACCTGGTCGTCCGTTCGCTCGCCCACACGTTCGAAGCGATGGGCCGGCCGGTGCCGGGGGTCGACCTCGTCGCCCACAACGTCATTCCGCACGGAAGGGGCCTCGGCTCCTCTGGCGCCGCCGTCGTCGCTGGAATCGTCGCAGCCAAGGGGCTCCTCGAGGGAATCGTCGACGTCGACAGCGACACGCTCCTGCGGCTCGCCACCGAATTGGAGGGGCACCCGGACAACGTGGCGCCCGCCCTGTTCGGCGGTCTGACCATCGCGTGGGTCGAAGGATCAGGGCCACAGCACAAGAAGCTGCTCGTCCACCGGGGTGTTTCACCGCTCATCCTCGTTCCCCAGCACACGCTCTCCACGAAGCTCGCGCGGAGCCTGCAACCGGCCAGCGTGCCGCATGAAGACGCTGTGTTCAACGTCTCCCGGTCGGCCCTGCTCATCGCCGCCCTCACCCAGAGTCCCGAGCTGTTGTTCGCAGGGACCGAAGACCGGTTGCACCAGAGCTACCGGGCTTCTGCGATGCCTGAAACGGACCGGCTGGTGACGCTTCTGCGTGGCCACGGCCACGCCGCTGTCGTATCCGGCGCCGGCCCATCGGTACTCGTCCTCGCCGACGGTCCAGGCCAGCGGCTCGAGGCGGCGGAACTCGTGGCGAGGGAATCCGAGTCTCCGTGGGAAAGCAAACTCCTTGCTGTGGATGTGCGTGGAGCGACGATCGTTTCGGACTGAGTAAGTCACCGGGTGACGGGCTTCGCTGGGCAAAGGTGGCTGGGGAACGCCGTCTCGTTTTCGAGGTTGCCTGAGTGAGCGCTGCCGCCACTCCGAACGCTCCGCGTTCGGGGGGTGCGGCCCGCCGGTGCGGAAGTGATAGAGTTGGCTCGATCCCGACAGGCAAGCCGAATAGGTAAATCTGGCCTTCGGGTGATTTCTGCAAACCCAACGCCATCGCCGACTGCATTGTGCGTCTCCGTTCTGGGGCACACACGGCGCGCAGGGTGCGAGTCAATCTGACGGACTCTCCTGCCCACGCGATGTGCTCTCCTGACGTGTATTCCGCGGTTCAGGGGGAAGGAACCCACTCTCAGTGACCAATGTCAACATCCGTTTCGATACGGAATCAGGCGCAAACCTGACCTCACTCAAGGTCTCAGACCTTCAGCTGCTCGCCAGCCAGTGGGGCATTCAGGGCGCATCCAAACTTCGCAAGGGGGACCTCGTGGCGAGAATCTCAGAGGCTCAGGCCGCTGCCGAGGTCGACGGGGCGACGCTGCCCGTCGAGCCGGAGGCCGACGGTCAAGCTGAGGCTCCGGCGCAGGCTGAGGCTCCGGCGCAGGCAGAGGCACCCACCCTCGTGGAAGCCCCCGCAATCGTGGCCGAGCAGCCGCAGGCCGAGGTTCCCGCCGAGCAGGCCGCCCCGGTGGTCAAAAAGCGTGCACCGCGGCGGGCGACGACCCAGTCCGCGAAAGAGGCTGCCGTTGTCGCACCAGGCAACAACGAACTCGAAGCAGCCGTGTCGGCTCCTCCGGCTGTCGAGGCTCCGGCCGAGAACGTCGCAGCGACCGAGGCGGCAGAAGCAACTCCGGCCGAACAGAAGCCGGCCGAGTCGGGGGACGAGGCTGGCGCTCAGCGCCCCAAGAAGAACAACCGGCGCGGACGCGGCTCGAGAGCCGACCGTGCCGAGGCGGAATCCGCCGAGCAGTCCGTCGAATCCGTAAGCGTCGACGCCGAGCCTTCCGAGCAGGGCGAATCGGACGACTCGCAAGAGCCACGCCAGGGACGCGGACGTAACCGTAACCGAAACCGCAACAGCGACCAGGCGACGGACGAGAAGCAAGGCGGACAGAACGACCGCAGCCGGAACACGGACCGTGGAAGCAACGCCGGCAACGACCGCACCAACAACGACCGCGCTGACCGCACCAACACCGAGCGCAGCGTCGGCAACGAACGCCAGGCCGACCGTGACAACGACCGTCAGGGCGGCGACCGCAACGGCAACCGTGACCAGCAGCGCGAGCAGCAGGACGACGGCAGCAGGAACGGCCGCAACCGCTACCGTGACCGCAAACGCCGTGGCGGCACGGACAACGCCGACTTCGAGCCGGAGATCTCCGACGACGACGTGCTCCTGCCTGTCGCAGGCATCCTCGACGTGCTTGACAACTACGCGTTCGTTCGCACCTCCGGCTACCTGCCCGGCTCCAACGACGTCTACGTCTCGCTCGGACAGGTCAAGAAGTACAACCTGCGCAAGGGTGACGCCGTCGTCGGCGCGATCCGCCAGCCGCGGGAGAACGACACCAACGCTCGCCAGAAGTACAACGCGATCGTCAAGGTCGACTCCGTCAACGGACAGAGCGTCGACGAGGCAGCTGCCCGTGTCGAATTCGGCAAGCTCACCCCGCTCTACCCGCAGGACCGCCTGCGGCTCGAGACGGAACCGGGCAAGCTGACCCAGCGCATCATCGACCTGATCGCCCCGATCGGCAAGGGACAGCGCGGACTCATCGTCGCCCCGCCCAAGGCAGGCAAGACGATCGTGCTCCAGCAGATCGCCAACGCCATCTCGATCAACAACCCCGAGGTTCACCTCATGGTCGTCCTGGTTGACGAGCGCCCCGAGGAAGTCACCGACATGCAGAGCACGGTGAAGGGTGAGGTCATCGCCTCCACCTTCGACCGTCCGGCCGAGGACCACACCACGGTGGCGGAGCTGGCCATCGAGCGCGCCAAGCGGCTCGTCGAGCTCGGGCACGACGTTGTCGTCCTCCTCGACTCGATCACCCGCCTGGGTCGCGCGTACAACCTGGCAGCACCGACCTCGGGACGCATCCTGTCCGGTGGAGTCGACGCATCCGCCTTGTACCCGCCGAAGCGTTTCTTCGGCGCCGCGCGCAACATCGAGAACGGTGGCTCGCTCACCATCCTCGCAACCGCGCTCGTCGAGACCGGGTCGAAGATGGACGAGGTCATCTTCGAGGAATTCAAGGGAACGGGTAACTCCGAACTCCGCCTGTCGCGCCAGCTGGCCGACAAGCGCATCTTCCCCGCCGTCGACGTGAACGCGTCCTCGACGCGCCGTGAGGAGATGCTCCTCGGAGCAGACGAAGTCCGCGTCACATGGAAGCTGCGCCGCGCGCTCGCCGGTCTCGACCAGCAGCAGGCGCTCGAGGTTGTCCTCGGCAAGCTCAAGGAGACCCAGTCGAACGTCGAGTTCCTTGTTCAGATGCAGAAGACGATGCCGGCGCCTGTCGCGGGCACCGGCCGCAGCCACGACCACGAGCGCGACCACCGCTAGCGAAATCGACGAACCCGTTTGCCCGGGCTGTGCCGCTCCGAGAAGAGCCGGCCGGCCGGGGCAGGCGGGTTTTGTCATTAGCTGGCCGGCAGGATGAAACGCAAAGGACGGATGAGAAATGTTTGAATCGGTACAGGTACTGATCGACGAGCACAAGGACCTGCAGGAACAGCTCGCTGACCCCGCGGTGCACGCTGACCCGGCTCGGTCGAAGAAGATCAACCGGCGCTACGCCGAGTTGTCGAAGATCCTCGCTGCGCACAATGCGTGGATCGAGGCGCAGGATGACCTCACCGCCGCGCGCGAACTCGCGAAGGAGGACGACGCGTTCGCCGCGGAGGTCCCCGGACTCGAGGAGGGCCTCGCGACGGCACAGGAGAAACTGCGCCGGCTGCTCATCCCACGCGACCCGGACGACGGCCGTGACGTCATCATGGAGATCAAGGGCGGAGAGGGCGGCGCTGAGAGCGCGCTGTTCGCCGCCGACCTGCTGCGGATGTACCTGCACTACGCAGAGTCGAAGGGGTGGAAGACGGAACTCCTCGAGCGCACCGAGAGCGACCTCGGCGGCTACAAGGACGTTCAGGTCGCCATCAAGTCCAACGCGACCGACCCGTCGCAGGGTGTCTGGGCGCACCTCAAATACGAGGGCGGCGTCCACCGCGTCCAGCGGGTCCCTGCGACAGAGTCGCAGGGACGCATCCACACGTCGACAACAGGTGTCCTCGTCTTCCCGGAGGTCGACGCCCCTGAAGAGGTCGAGATCAGCCAGAACGACCTGAAGATCGACGTCTATCGGTCGAGCGGCCCTGGCGGACAATCAGTCAACACGACAGACTCCGCCGTGCGCATCACCCACCTGCCGACCGGCATCGTCGTTGCCATGCAGAACGAGAAAAGCCAGCTGCAGAACCGTGAGGCAGGCATGCGTGTGCTTCGGGCCCGCATCCTCGCCCGCAAGCAGGAGGAGCAGGCGGCGCTCGACAGCGCCCAGCGCAAAACCCAGATCCGCACGATGGACAGGTCGGAGCGCATCCGCACGTACAACTTCCCCGAGAACCGGATCGCCGACCACCGCACCGGTTACAAGGCGTACAACCTCGATGCCGTCATCAACGGCTCGCTCGGTCCTCTGATCGAGTCCGCGATTCGGGCCGATGAAGAGGCACGCCTCGCAGACATCGGCGATCAGAGCTGAATTCGACGCTCAGTTGTGCCGAAAGCCGGTCATTCCGTGGAATGACCGGCTTTCGGCGTTGACAGCGACTGGCGCAACCGTCAGATGTGGTACTCCGGTTCGGTGAGGCCGTAGGTCTTGCCTGGTTCACGGGGACGGGCCTGGGCCGGAACCCCGACGAGCAATGACATGGCCGGGGCATCCTTCGTCACAACGGCGTTCGCGCCGACGATGCTGCCTGCGCCGACCGTGATCGGACCGATGATCTTGGCGCCAGCGCCGACCTGAACACCGTTGCCGAGCGTCGGGTGCCGTTTCTCCCGCCCCTTCGACTTACCGCCGAGCGTGACGCTGTGGAACAGCATGACGTCGTCGCCGACCTCGGCCGTCTCGCCGATGACGACCCCCATGCCGTGGTCGATGAAGAATCGCCGGCCGATGACGGCTCCAGGGTGGATCTCCACCCCGGTGAGGAACCGGGTGAACTGCGAGAGCATGCGTGCCGGCATCCGGGCGCCACGCGCCCACAGCCTGGATGTCAGCCGGTACGCCCAGATCGCGTGGAGGCCTGAGTAGGTGAGGAAGATCTCCACGGATCCGCGCGCGGCTGGGTCGTGCACACGTGCGGCCGAGATGTCTTCCCGGATTCGGGAGAGAACGGGCATCGTCTAGTCGGCGAGATCTGACCAGAGAGGCGTCGAGATGTAGCGTTCCCCCGTGTCGCAAACCACGGCAACGATGCGCTTGCCGGCGTTCTCCGGGCGCTTCGCGAGTTCGATCGCCGCCCAGATGATCGCTCCTGAAGAGATTCCGCCGAGGATGCCCTCCTCAGCCGCCAGGCGCTTCGCGACCCGGATGGAATCCTCGAAGCTGACGTCGATGACCTCGTCGTAGATGGTGGTGTCGAGGACTTCGGGCACGAAGTTCGCGCCGATGCCCTGGATCTTGTGCGGGCCAGGAGCGCCGCCGTTGAGGATGGGGGAGTCGATCGGTTCGACAGCGACGACCTGCACGTCGGGTTTGCGCTGCTTGAGAACCTGCCCGACCCCGGTGATGGTCCCTCCGGTGCCGACGCCGGCGACGAAAATATCGACGTTGCCGTCGGTGTCGCGCCAGATCTCCTCAGCGGTGGTCTTGCGGTGAATCTCCGCATTGGCTTCGTTCGCGAACTGCCGGGCGAGAATCGCACCCGGGGTCGATTCCACGATCTCCTCCGCGCGGGCGACGGCGCCCTTCATGCCGAGCGCCGGCTCGGTGAGGACGAGCTCAGCGCCGAACGCACGCAGCAGGACCCGGCGTTCGGTGCTCATCGACGCGGGCATCGAGAGGATCACCTTGTAGCCCCTGGCGGCGCCGACGAGGGCGAGGGCGATCCCGGTGTTGCCACTGGTTCCCTCGACGATCGTCCCGCCGGGTTTCAGCGCACCGGCGGCCTCTGCGGCGTCGACGATCGCGACGCCCAGGCGGTCTTTCACGCTTGAGCCGGGGTTGTAATACTCCAACTTCGCGAGAACGGTGGCCCCAGCGCCATCGGTCACTCGGTTCAGCTGTACAAGAGGGGTGTTGCCGAACGCCTCGGTGATATTGGCGTAGATTTTTCCGGCCACGTATATGCTCCTTGGGTTATGGTCCGCGCTCAGCGCAGTCGACTGGATTACAGCTTATTGCCCGGTGCAACCGCTGACTGCTTCGTGTCATTCCTCCCGCGGTCCGAGTGATGCTTCCAGCCCGGAGCGGCGCTGGAACATTGTGCTCCTCAGCTCGAAACTCGACACCCCGCACAACGCTTCAGCGTCTCACGGCGGCCGCTCGCGGTACTGTCGCGTACTGTCCGCAGCTGACGAATACCCAGCTGACAACGCAGGCGGGTAGGCTCGAAGATCGGCGGCTTCCCCTTTTCCCCCTCTATCCCCGACAGGCAAGGCCCGGCACTTCATGACCTCGAGACCCGTAACCGTCGGCTCGCTCGTTCGCGCGATCACGGACGTTCTGGCGAAGGCGGGAGTTCCCAGTCCGGAGGTCGACGCCGAACTCCTGATCGGCCACGTGCTCGATCTCGGCAGGGGAGAGATCCAGGCCGCCGGGCTCACCGGCCGTGCCGTGGCCGAGCCCCAGGCTGAGGTCGTCCTGCTGCTCGCCGAGAGACGCGCCCAGCGTGAACCGCTCCAGCACATCCTCGGCCGGGCCGCGTTCCGGTCGCTGTACCTCGCCGTTGGCCCCGGGGTCTTCGTCCCGCGGCCGGAGACCGAACAGGTGGTCCAGTTCGCGATCGATGCGTTGCGATCGGTGCCGGACCCCGAACCGATCGGCATCGACCTGGGGACCGGTTCAGGCGCCATCGCGCTGGCGATGGCGACCGAAGTGCCGAACGCCCGCATCTACGCCGCCGAGAACTCGGTCGACGCGTTCCTCTGGGCTCGGCAGAACTTCACCGAGACGTCGGCAGCCAACGCCACCCTCGTCTTCGACGACCTGGCGGGCGCGTTCCCCGAACTCGACGGGCTGGCATCCGTTGTCATCTCCAACCCGCCGTATGTTCCGGATGCCGCGATCCCGCGCGACCCCGAGGTCCGCTTCTACGATCCAGCGGCAGCACTGTACGGGGGAGAGGACGGCCTGGACGTCGTGCGCCAGCTCTCCGAGACCGCCGCACGCCTGCTCCGGCCGGGCGGCACCCTCATTCTCGAGCACGGGGAACTGCAGGGGGAGGCGATCCGCGAGATCCTCACCGGTGACGGCTGGCGGGCCGCAGCGACGTTCCGGGACCTGACCTCACGGGATCGGACGACGACAGCGCTTCGCGGGTAACCGCGCCGACGAGCTGTGAAAGGTCGTCCGGCCGGGGGCCTCCGGTGCCCAGCCGTATCGATTCGGGAACAGCACGGGTGTTCCCGGGCTCCTCCCACCGGCTCCGGGATAGAATCGGCGAGATGTCTCGCCTCTTCGACTGCTCCCAGGATTCCGACCTCCTTGCCGGCATGCGCCTCGCTCGCGCTGCCGTGCGCAAGGGAGATCTCGTCGTGATCCCCACAGACACGGTGTACGGCGTCGCCGCCGACGCCTTCTCACCTGCTGCCGTGCAGAAGCTGCTCGACGCGAAGGGCCGCACCCGGCAATCGCCTCCACCCGTTCTCGTGCCGGGGATCGCTACCCTCGAGGCCCTGGCCGCAGAGATCCCTGAAGCCGTCCGGAACCTCGTCGACGCGTTCTGGCCCGGGGGACTCACCATCGTCCTGCCAGCCCAGCCTTCGCTGGCATGGGACCTCGGCGACACAGAGGGAACCGTTGCCGTCCGGATGCCGGACAACCGCATCGCCCTTGAGCTGCTCGAAGAGACCGGCCCGCTGGCCGTCTCCAGCGCCAACCGCACCGGGATGCCGGCGGCCACAACGGCGCAGGAAGCCATGGACATGCTCGGGGAATCAGTCGAGGTCTACCTCGACGGCGGTGAGAGCGAGTCGACGGCATCCACCATCGTCGACGCGACCGCGCTCGTCGCGCCAGGCGGCAAAGTGACGATTCTTCGGGAAGGCGCGATCACCCGCTCTCAACTGCGCGAGGTCCTCGGCGACCTGCTCGACGAGCCGGCGGCCGTCGACGGTGTGTCAACGGCATGATCCTCTACGCCCTGATCGCCTGTGCAACCGCGCTCATCACGTTCGTCCTCTCGCTCATCGTCTACAAGGTTGCGTTGCGGTACGAGCTCTACCCGGGCATCCGGGAGCGCGACGTGCACACCCGGCCCACCCCGCGACTCGGCGGCGTGGCCATGTTCATCGGGGTGGTCGCCGCCTTCGGGCTCGCCTATCTGATCTCCAGAATCACCCCGTTCTTCGAGCAGACCTTCAACCCGCCCGGGTCCATCCTTGCCATCCTCGGCGCCTCACTCCTGATCGTCGTCATCGGCATCGCCGACGACATCTGGGACCTCGACTGGATGATCAAACTTGCCGGCCAGTTCTTGGCAGCAGGTCTCATCGCCTGGCTGGGGGTGCAGATCTACTCCCTGCCGATCGGCGGACTCACCGTTGGCTCCTCATGGATGTCAGCGGCACTCGCCGTGTTCGCCATCGTGCTCGTCATGAACGCCGTGAACTTCATCGACGGCCTCGACGGTCTCGTCGCCGGCGTCGGACTCATCGCCAACGGGGTGTTCCTCGTCTACGGTTACCTCCTCGTCCGCGACCTCGGGCAGTCGACGTACTTCAACCTCTCTCTGCTGATATCCGCCGTCCTCGTCGGCGCGTGCGCCGGTTTCCTGCCGATGAACTGGCATCCGGCCAAAATGTTCATGGGAGACGCGGGGGCGCTTCTGGTCGGTCTCCTGATGGCGACGTCAGCTGTCGCCATCACCGGGCAGATCGACCCGTCGGCGCTCAACGCCGACCCCAGCAGCGGCGGGGGAGTCGGGCGCAGTCAGCTGATCGGTGCGTTCATCCCGATCATCCTGCCGTTCGCGATCCTCGTGGTTCCGCTCGTCGACTTCGCGCTCGCCGTCATCCGTCGGCTCCGGGCCGGAAAATCGCCCTTCAGTGCCGACCGGATGCATCTTCACCACCGCCTCCTCGACATGGGCCACTCGCACCTCCACGCGGTGCTGATCTTCTATGCGTGGACGGCCGTCATCGCGCTGTCGTGTCTGCTGTTCTTCGTCTTCCAGCCGTACTGGTTCGCGCTCGGTTTCCTCATCGTCGGCGTCATCGTCTGCACCGTGTTCACCCTCGCCCCGCTCGGTCGCCGCAAGTCAGCGGAGATTCGAGCGCAGGCGGCGCCCGAGGGCACGGGCCGTGCCGACACGCTCGCCGTGTACGACCCGCTCGACGAGGCCTCCGACCTCAGAGACCGGGACCTGCCCATCGCCGATGAGAACCTCGCAACCCCAGACAAGGAACCCCGATGAAGTCAGCAGAGATCCTCAAAGCCAGCCTTAAATGGGGTGGCGTCCTCGCCGTCGCGATCGCGGTGGTCGGCGGCGGGCTGGGTTACCTCTTCGACGGAAGCCGCGGGCTGACGAGCGCGTTGATCGGAACGGCCATGTCGATCCTCTTCCTGGGGATCACGGCAGCAAGCATCCTGTTCGCGAACCGGTGGTTCGGGACCGACCTTTTCGTACCGATCTTCTTCGGCATCGTCATGGGGGGCTGGCTGGTCAAGTTCGTGCTCTTCCTCGTGCTCGCCGTGCTCCTCAGAGACCAGCCATGGATCAACCCCACGGTGCTCTTCCTGAGCATCATCGCCGGGGTGATCGCGGCACTCACCGTCGACGTCATCGTCGTGTCCAGGTCGCGGATGCCGTACGTCAGCGACATCTCCCTCCCCGGCGACGAGAACCGGCCCAAATAAACGGGCTCTCAATTCGTCCGGCCACGCATCGTTTGATAGTGTTATCGGAGATTCCCCGCCCGAACATGTCGCAAGAAGTATGTGCGTCGGGCACTTCCCACCGTTCGTCGTCGCGAGAGCCTAGCTCCCCGCCCGAAACAGGAGAGCGCGCTGTTAGCTAACGCTGTGAACTTACTGGTTCAGACCTCAACCGACGACGGGACCTTCCACGGGCCGTCGATCATGGAATTCTTCCCGGACATTATTTTGTTCGAGGGTACCGGATTCGACATCAACCGGATCATGCTGATCCGCTTCCTCGCGGTTCTCGCGCTGCTGGTCGTCTTCTGGCTCGGCACGCGGAACATGAAGATCGTCCCGAGCAAATTCCAGAGCCTGATCGAGATGGCGCTCGACTTCGTCCGCGTCAACATCGCCGAGGACCTCCTCGGCAAGGTGGACGGCAAGCGCTTCCTTCCGATCCTCACGACGATGTTCTTCATGGTCTTCACCATGAACATCACCGGCATCATCCCGTTCCTCAACATCGCGGGAACGTCGGTCATCGGTGTGCCGCTTGTGCTGGCGCTGATCTCGTACGTCACGTTCATCTACGCGGGCATGAAGAAGAGTCCTGGGAAGTTCTGGAAGAACTCGCTGTTCCCCACCGGAGTGCCGTGGCCGGTGTACATCATCGTCACGCCGATCGAGTTCATCTCGACCTTCGTCATCCGGCCGGTGACTCTGACTCTCCGACTCCTCATGAACATGGTCGTCGGTCACCTCCTGCTTGTGCTGTTCTTCGCAGCCACCCAGTTCTTCGTCGTCACCCTCGGTGGATGGTTCATCCCGCTCGGCGGCGTCACGCTCGCCTTCGGATTCGCCTTCACCCTGTTCGAAATCCTGGTCGCACTGCTCCAGGCCTATGTCTTCACCCTGCTCACCGCGGTTTACATCCAGCTCGCGGTAGCTGAAGAGCACTAACGAGCCGGCAACCGCCTGCTTTTTTCATCACGGAAGGAAACACACGTGGACGCAACAACCGTTCTCGCCGAGATCAACGGAAACATCGCGACGGTCGGTTACGGTCTCGCAGCCATCGGCCCCGCCATCGGCGTTGGAATCGTCGTCGGCAAGACCATCGAGGGTGTTGCTCGTCAGCCCGAGCTGGCCGGCCGCCTGCAGGTCCTGATGTGGATCGGTATCGCCTTCACCGAGGCGCTCGCCTTCATCGGTATCGCCACCTACTTCATCTTCACGGCCTAGACCTCTTTCACCCCTCGTAAGGAGGCAAGATGCTACACGCACTCGTTGCGGCGGCTGAAGAGGGCGCTACTCAAAACCCTCTGATTCCCGCGACCTACGACATCGTCTGGTCAGCGGTGTGTTTCGCCATCCTCTTGGTGTTCTTCTGGAAGAAAATCCTCCCGAAGATGCAGACCATGCTCGAAGAGCGTTCTGCGGCCATTGAGGGCAACATCGCCAAGGCGGATGAGGCACAGCGCCAGGCAGAGGCAGCGCTCGAGCAGTACACCGCTCAGCTCGCCGAAGCACGCCAGGAGGCCGGCCGCATCCGTGAGGCCGCTCGCGAAGACGGCAAGCAGATCGTCACCGAGGCTCGCAGCCAGGCGATGGTCGAAGCTGCACGAGTGACGGCAGGCGCCCAGGCGCAGATCGAAGCCGAGCGACAGGCTGCTCTCGTCTCTCTTCGGAGCGACGTCGGCACCCTCGCCATCGACCTCGCCGGCAACGTCATCGGCGAGACCCTCGCTGACGACGCCAAGGCGACTGCCATCGTCGACCGTTTCCTCGCTGAACTCGAAGCTTCGGAGAAGGCCACCAAATAATGGGAAGCGCAACTCGGGAAGCTATCGCATCCTCGAAAAGGGCCCTGTCTGACACCGGGCGCATCGACCTGGCCACCGCTACGGATCTTTTCGCAGCCGGCCGGGTCGTCGGCGAGTCCGGTCAGCTGCGTTCGCTCCTCGCCGATCCGTCGGCCGCGAGCAGCGTGAAGGTCTCGGTCGTCGACCGGGTCTTCCGCACGCAGCTCAGCGCGCAGGCGCTCGACCTCCTCCGGGAGATCGTCTCCGCGCGCTGGTCGAACGCGGACGACCTTCTGGGCGGGATCGAAGAGCTCGGCCTCCGGGCCGCTGCGGTTGCAGCCGGGCCGGACGCCCGGCTGGAGGCACAGCTCTTCACGTTCGGCCAGTCCGTCTCCTCCGACTCGGGACTCGAGCTCGCGCTCGGCTCGAAGCTCGGTGCACAGGATGCGAAGAGCACGCTCGTCGAGAAACTCCTCAGCGGCAACGGCTCAGTGGAAACCGTCGAGATCGTCAAGCACCTCGTGTTGCAGCCTCGCGGCCGTCGTATCGGAGAGCTTCTCCGCCACGCTGCTTCCGTCATCGCTGACCAGCAGGGTTACATCGTCGCCAACGTCACCAGCGCTTTCCCGCTCGGGGCGGCTCAGGTGGAGCGACTCGAAAAGGGACTCGCGGCGCAGTACGGCCGCAAGCTCCGACTCAACCAGATCGTCGATCCGAGCGTCATCGGCGGCCTGCGCGTGCAGGTCGGCGACGATGTCATCGACGGCAGTATCGCCTCACGCCTCAGCGAACTTAGACTTCAGCTTGCTGGCTAGCGCCAGTAGACAACGTAGGGGACATCCGTCCCCACACAGATAGGGAAGAAGATGGCAGAACTTACGATCAGCCCCGACGAGATTCGGGATGCTCTCAAGGACTTCGTCACGGCTTACGAGCCGGGTAAGGCCACAACCACTGAGGTCGGCTACGTCACCGACGCTGGTGACGGCATCGCCCACGTTGAGGGTCTGCCAGGCGTGATGGCCAACGAGCTCATCCGTTTCGCGGATGGAACGCTCGGGCTCGCACAGAACCTCGATGAGAACGAGATCGGCGTGGTCGTGCTCGGCGAGTTCAACGGCATCGTCGAAGGCATGGAAGTCACCCGCACGGGAGAGGTGCTCTCGACCCCGGTCGGCGACGCGTTCCTCGGCCGCGTGGTGGACCCGCTCGGTGCTCCGATCGACGGCCTCGGCGAGATCAAGGCGGAGACCCGCCGCGCCCTCGAACTGCAGGCCCCTGGTGTCATGCAGCGCAAGAGCGTGCACGAGCCGATGCAGACCGGTATCAAGGCGATCGACGCCATGATCCCGATCGGCCGCGGCCAGCGCCAGCTGATCATCGGTGACCGCCAGACCGGCAAGTCAGCGATCGCGATCGACACCATCATCAACCAGAAGGCGAACTGGGAGACCGGCGACCCGAACAAGCAGGTTCGCTGCATCTACGTCGCCATCGGCCAGAAGGGTTCGACGATCGCCGCCATCAAGGCAGCGCTTGAAGAGTCCGGCGCCATGGAGTACACGACCATCGTCGCAGCTCCGGCATCCGACCCGGCCGGCTTCAAGTACCTCGCCCCTTACACCGGTTCTGCCATCGGCCAGCACTGGATGTACGGCGGCAAGCACGTCCTCATCGTCTTCGATGACCTGTCGAAGCAGGCAGAGGCCTACCGTGCCGTCTCGCTGCTGCTGCGCCGTCCGCCAGGACGCGAGGCGTACCCCGGTGACGTGTTCTACCTGCACTCCCGTCTGCTCGAGCGTTGTGCCAAGCTCTCGGACGAGCTCGGCGCCGGATCGATGACCGGTCTTCCGCTCATCGAGACCAAGGCGAACGACGTCTCCGCATACATCCCGACCAACGTGATCTCGATCACCGATGGCCAGATCTTCCTCCAGTCCGACCTGTTCAACGCCAACCAGCGTCCGGCAGTCGACGTGGGAATCTCGGTCTCGCGAGTCGGTGGTGACGCCCAGGTCAAGAGCATCAAGAAGGTTTCGGGAACGCTGAAGATCGAGCTCGCTCAGTACCGGTCGCTCGAGGCATTCGCGATGTTCGCGTCCGACCTCGACCCGGCCAGCCGCCGCCAGCTCGCTCGTGGTGCCCGACTGACCGAGTTGCTGCGCCAGCCGCAGTACTCGCCGTTCCCCATCGAGAACCAGGTCGTCTCTTTCTGGGCCGGTACCAAGGGCAAGCTGGACGAGGTCCCTGTAGAGGACATCCTGCGGTTCGAAAGCGAACTGCACGACTACCTCGGCCGGAACACCCAGGTCCTGACCAAGCTCCGCGACAGCAACGTGCTGAGCGATGACATCGTCGACGAACTCGATGCTGCCGTCGACCGGTTCAAGCAGGAGTTCCAGACCGGTGCGGGCAAGCCCCTCAGCGGCCCGGGCTCCGAGCAGTTCAGTGAGCTGCCGGCTGAAGACGTCAACCAGGAAAAGATCGTCAAGGGACGTCGATAAGTAATGGGTGCTCAACTTCGGGTCTACACGCAGAAAATCAAGTCTGCGCAGACGACCAAGAAGATCACGAAGGCGATGGAGCTCATCGCCGCCTCGCGCATTGCGAAAGCACAGGCGCGTGTCGCGGCATCCGGTCCATACTCCCGGGCGATCACCCGCGCGGTGTCAGCCGTGGCGACGTATTCCAACGTCGACCACGTGCTGACCACCGAGCCGGAGACCGTCGAGCGGGCCGCCGTCGTCATCTTCGCGTCTGATCGCGGCCTCGCCGGCGCGTTCAACTCGCAGGTCCTGCGCGAAGCCAACGAACTGACGGAGCTGCTCAAGAGCCAGGGCAAGGATGTCGTGTTCTACCTCATCGGTCGCAAGGCTGTCGGGTACTTCACGTTCCGTAAGCGGGCGAGCGAGGGTCACTGGGTCGGCGAGAGCGAGAACCCGACCTTCGCCACGGCCCAGGAGATCAGTGCGGCACTTCTCGAGAAGTTCGTCCTGGATGCCTCGGACGGCGGGGTCGACGAGATCCACATCGTCTACAACCGTCTCGTCAGCATGATGAGCCAGGTCCCCGAAGTCGTTCGCCTGCTTCCCCTCGAAGTTGTCGAGGGCGTCGAAGAACCGGGCGACAACACGGTGCTCCCGCTCTACGAGTTCGAGCCGGATCCGGCGAGCGTGCTCGACGCGCTCCTTCCGGTCTACATCGAGAGCCGTATCTTCAACGCGCTGCTCCAGTCCGCTGCTGCAAAGCACGCGGCGACGCAGAAGGCGATGAGCTCGGCGAGCGAGAACGCGGACAAGCTCATCACGGATTACACGCGGCTGCGCAACAACGCGCGGCAGGCCGAGATCACCCAGCAGATTTCCGAGATTGTCGGCGGCGCAGACGCACTGTCGTCCGCCAAGTAACTTTCGATTACGAAGAGAGAAGAAGAGCATGACAGACATTGCCACCGCTCAGGACACGCGTGAGGTGAAGGCCGGCGCGATCGGCCGCGTCGCCCGCGTCACCGGTCCGGTTGTTGACATCGAGTTCCCGCACGACGCGATCCCCGGTATCTACAACGCACTGAAGACCACCGTCAACATGGCCGGGCAGACCCAGGTGATCACGCTCGAGGTCGCCCAGCACCTCGGCGACGACCTGATCCGTGCTATCGCGCTGAACCCGACCGACGGACTCGTCCGCGGCCAGGAAGTGACCGACACCGGGGATTCGATCACCGTGCCCGTCGGTGACGTCACCAAGGGCAAGGTCTTCAACGTCATCGGCGATGTGCTCAACGCCGAGCCAGGCGAGAAGATCGAGATCACCGAGCGCTGGCCGATCCACCGCAAGCCTCCGGCATTCGACCAGCTCGAGTCGAAGACCGAACTCTTCGAGACCGGCATCAAGTCGATCGACCTCCTCACGCCTTACGTGCAGGGTGGAAAGATCGGCCTGTTCGGCGGTGCGGGTGTCGGTAAGACGGTCCTCATCCAGGAAATGATCCAGCGTGTTGCGCAGGACCACGGTGGTGTGTCTGTGTTCGCCGGTGTCGGTGAGCGCACCCGTGAGGGCAACGACCTCATCATGGAAATGGAAGAAGCAGGCGTCTTCGACAAGACCGCGCTTGTCTTCGGCCAGATGGATGAGCCGCCGGGAACGCGACTGCGCGTCGCCCTCTCGGCCCTGACCATGGCTGAGTACTTCCGCGACGTGCAGAAGCAGGACGTGCTGTTGTTCATCGACAACATCTTCCGCTTCACGCAGGCCGGATCCGAAGTCTCCACCCTTCTCGGCCGTATGCCGTCCGCGGTGGGATACCAGCCGAACCTCGCCGACGAGATGGGCATCCTCCAGGAGCGCATCACCTCGACGCGCGGCCACTCGATCACCTCGCTGCAGGCGATCTACGTTCCTGCTGACGACTACACCGACCCCGCCCCGGCAACGACGTTCGCACACCTCGACGCAACGACCGAGCTGTCGCGTGAGATCGCATCGAAGGGCCTGTACCCGGCCATCGACCCGCTGACGTCGACCAGCCGTATCCTTGACCCGCGCTACATCGGTGAGGACCACTACAACACGGCCGTTCGCGTCAAGGCGATCCTGCAGAAGAACAAGGAACTTCAGGAGATCATCGCGATCCTCGGTGTCGACGAGTTGAGTGAAGAAGACAAGATCACGGTTGCCCGTGCACGTCGGATCCAGCAGTTCCTCTCGCAGAACACCTACATGGCGAAGAAGTTCACCGGTGTCGAGGGATCGACGGTTCCGCTCAAGGAGACCATCGAGTCCTTCTCGGCGATCGCCAGCGGTGAATTCGACCACGTTGCCGAGCAGGCGTTCTTCAACGTCGGTGGCATCAACGATGTCGAAGAGCGCTGGGCACAGATCCAGAAGGAGAACGGCTAAGAATGGCGTCGCTCAAGGTCAGCGTTGTCGGTGCCGACCAGGAAGTCTGGTCGGGCACCGCCTCCATGGTCATCGCCAGGACGGTCGAAGGAGAGATCGGTATTCTCCCCGGCCATGAGCCGATGCTGGCCATCCTCGCTGAAGGTGAAGTGCGCGTGACCGCCGAAAACGGCGATAAAATCACCGCACGGGCGGCCGATGGTTTCCTTTCCGTCGACAACAACATCGTCACCGTCGTGGCCGGCAACGCCAGCCTCGTCAAGTAGCCCGCCGCAAGGCCCCCGTAACGCCCCGTGTTGATCCTGCTCCCTCCGTCTGAGACGAAGAGAGCGGGTGGCACGGGGCGTTCGTTGTCGCTCGAACAGTTGCGTTTCCCTGCTCTGACGGATGCGCGTCGTGCGCTCATCGAGGATGTCGTGACCCTGTCGCAGGATCCGGATGCCGCGATCGCCGCCCTGAAGCTGGGCCCGAAACAGCACGGTGAGGTCGAGACGAATCGCGGGCTGTGGCAGTCACCGACGATGCCTGCTCTCGATCGCTACACCGGAGTGCTGTTCGACGCACTGGACCCGGCAACGCTCGGTGCCGAGGCCCGCTCGTTCGCCGGGCGGCATCTGGTTATCCACGCGGCGCTGCTCGGACCGATCGGGGCGCTCGACCCGATTCCGTCTTACCGCCTTTCGCATGACTCGCGGGTGCCAGGCCGTCCGCTCAAGCGTCACTGGCGGGCCGTCGTCGAGGTGGCGCTCGGCACAGAGCCCGGGCTCGTGCTCGATCTGCGCTCGGAGGCGTACGTCGGTCTCGGGCCGGCACCGTCCGGGTCACGCTTCCTCAGGGTGCTCACCGAGGGGCAGGGCGGCACACGGCGCGCGCTCAACCACTTCAACAAGCAGGCGAAAGGCCGCTTCACCCGAGCGCTGCTTCAGGCCGGCGTCGCGTTTTCCGACGTCGGCGAACTGCTCGACTGGGCTGCGAGTGCCGGGTTCCAGCTCGAACGCCAGCCAGACACGACCGACCTGGCACTCGTCGTCTGAATCGGCCAGGCTCAGCCTGCGGCGCGCCAGCAGCCCGCGACGTGGTCGTCGACGAGACCGGCGGATTGCATCAACGCGTACATCGTGGTCGGGCCGACGAACCGGTAGCCCCGCCGCCGCAGCTCCGCGCTCAACGCGGAGGACTCGGTGGTGACGGCGGGGATGTCGCCCAGCTGCGTCGGGCGCGGACGCCCCGGTGCCGGCTGGAAGCTCCAGACCAGGTCGGACAGGCTCTCGCCCAGTTGCTGAGTGACGCGAGCGTTGCCGATCACGGCGTTTATCTTGCCGCGGTGGCGGATGATCGTCGCGTCCAGGACGAGACGATCGACGTCAGCCTCCGTCATCGCCGCGACGCGGTCGATGTCGAACTCGGCGAATGCCGCCCGGAAGGCCGGGCGCCGGCGGAGGATCGTGATCCATGAGAGCCCCGCCTGGAAACCCTCGAGGCTGATCTTCTCGAATACGGGGCGGTCACCGAGAAGCGGGGTTCCCCATTCCTCGTCATGGTATCTCTGATACTCCGGATCGGATCCCGCCCAGGCGCAGCGCGAGCGGCCATCCGCGCCGACGACCAGCGATCGGGAGTCGGTCACAGCTGGGTCCTTCGGGTCGCGGCAAGAATGGGGGCGTCGTCAGGATAGCCGACGCTAGCGGTGGGGGATGCCCTCGTGGTCGAGGAGCCACAGCTTGGTCGACACGCCGTCGCCCTGGCTGTAGCCGACCACCCCTCCCGCGCCCGACAGGACCCGGTGGCATGGAACCAGCAAGGGAAGCGGGTTCGCACGGATCGCGCCGCCGACAGCGCGCCCTGAAGGGCCCGAACCGACGCCGTGACCGAGAAGTCCGTAGGTGCTCGCCGTGCCGAACGGGATGTCGGCGAGAGCTGACCAGACCCGGATCTGGAACGGTGTGCCTTCAGCGGCAATCGGGATGTCGAAGAGCCGCCGCTCACCGTCGAAGTATTCGGCCAGCTGTTCGGCGGCCGTCATCAGCACGTCGATCGCCGTTTCACGATAGCCGTCTCGAGGCAACCGTCCGCCACGTTCGATCTGCACGCCGGTGACAGCGGCGCCGTCGCTCGTGAGCTCGATCCGCCCGAGTGGGCTCGTCATTCGTACGAGACCGACCGGCCGGTCGAACAGGGTGGGCTGAGGCTCTTGGGGAAGTGTGCGAGGTGTCATGGACCGACAGTACGAGTGCGCGGCCAGCCGATCCGTTGCTCGACCGTTTCGGGGGAGAAGATGCCTCCGGAACGCCCTGTGGAGGAACCGCCCCGCTAGCCTTGGGGGATGGCAGACATCGAATACCGCACCCTTGGCAATAGCGGCCTCCGCGTTTCAACGATCGGGCTTGGCTGCAACAACTTCGGCAGGCTTGGCACCGCCACTGAGACCCAGCAAGGCACCGACGCCGTCCTGTCCGCGGCCCTGGACGCCGGAGTCACCCTGCTCGACACGGCAGACATGTACGGCAAAGCGCCTGGCCTCAGTGAAACCCTGATGGGGAACGCTCTTCGCGGCCGCCGCGACCAGGTGGTGCTCGCGACGAAGTTCGGCCATTCAGGCGCCGATGTGGGCATCGAGGGCTGGGGGGCGAAGGGGTCGAGACGATACGTCCGCCTCGCCGTCGAAGCTTCCCTCAGGCGACTGCAGACCGACTGGATCGACCTGTACCAGTTGCACACGCCAGACCCCGTCACTCCGATCGAGGAGACACTCGCGGCGCTCGACGACCTGATCCGCGAGGGCAAAGTTCGCTACATCGGTTCCTCGAACCTCGCCGGCTGGCAGATAGCCGAGGCGGAGTTGACCGCCGAGCTTTCCGGGCACCCGAAATTCATCTCGGCGCAGAACGAGTTCAGTCTCATCGTGCGTGACGCCGAGCGGGAGGTGCTTCCGGCGGTCCGGCACTTCGGGCTCGGCTTCCTGCCATACTTCCCGCTGTACAACGGCCTCTTCACCGGCAAATTCGGCCGGGAAGGCGGACCGCTCGATTCCCGGATCATGCGCCAGCGCAGCCACCTTCTCGACAGTGCTCCGTGGGACGCGATCGACGCGTTCCAGGCGTTCTGCGACGAACGCGACATCACGATGCTGCAGGCGACGTTCGCCTGGCTGCTTGCCCAACCCGCGCTCACGAGCGTCATCGCGGGGGCAACCCGACCGGAGCAGATCGCGCAGAACGCGGATGCCGCGACGGCGTGGCATCCGTCGCCTGAGGATGTGGAGGCCATCTCGGCCCTGTTCGCTCCGGCCGCCGACGCCTGAAACCGGGCGACGGCCCCGGCGACGGGAACGTTCGCTGGAGGCGGAGAGAAGTCGGCCTCGAGTCAGCTGAGTGAGCACTCACTCAGCTGGAACCGCCGGGTTCCCTTCCCCGAATCGACTCTCGACCAACCCGCCGCGCGGCGCCACTCTCTCCCGAAGACCGGCGCTCGATGTTCGTCGACGCGGTTCTTTCGCTGATCCTCGAACGGGGCAGCGAAGTCGCCTCCCGCCAGCTCGCCGAGAAGACGGAGCCGCCGAACGAACGGTCTTCCTGGCGTTCGGCGTCAAGAACAGCGTCCTCACCGGGGCGGTAGCCCGCTTCCTCGACCGGGAACCCCCGCTCACCGAACTGGCCGCCATCAACCCCGCCCGGCCGTTGGAGCAGAAGATCCGGTCGATCGTCGCAGCACTTCACCGTCGCTTCGAAGGAGTCTTCCGCCTGATGTCCACGCTCGACGAAGAGGACCGCCCGACCCCGGCGTCCGTCCGGGAGGACATCGAGCGACTCGTCGGCGCGGCGCTCGCCCCCGACTCGGAGAAGCTTCGGTGGAGCGCGGCGCAGATCGCCCAGCTTGCTCGACTCTTGCCTTCTCGAGTTCGTTCCCACTCCTCCGCGACGCCGACGTCATCCTCGTCATGGAGGCTGGACGGATCGTCGAGCAGGGCACCCACGACTCGCTGCTGGCCCAGGGCGGCGCCTACGACAGCCTGTGAAACTGGCCGTTCGCTGCCCCGGTGAGCGACGGGGCGTAATCCTCCCCAGGCGGCACCCCCGCTGGGGCTGTCCACAGATTGCCTGGGTTCTGCGGGGGAGGCGCCCGCATAACTCAGGCTTTCCGGCATGACCACCATCATCAAGGCTTCCGAAGCGCAGGACTTCCTCGCCCTTGTCCCGCACCTGACCGGCTTCCAGCCGGAACAGAGCATCGTCCTCGTTGCGTTTCGCGGAAACCGCACCTGCGGGGCGCTGCGCCTCGACCTTCCGGCAGCGGACGCTACCGTTGCGGCTCGCCGTCGCGCTGCCACAACGATGCTCGGAATGGTCTGCAGGATCCCGGACGCCGACGCACTCGTCCCCGTCGTCTACACGCACGCCTCGTTCACCTCCCGAGACCGGATGCCGTACCGGACCGTGATCGACAACGTCCTCACCAGGGCCAGATACTCGGGTTTCCTGGTGCGCGACGCCCTGTGCGTGGCGTCGGATGCCTGGGGTAGCTACCTCGACGAGGACTGCCCGGCACAGGGCCGGCCACTCGAACTGATCGCCGCTTCGCCGGCCAGACGCACGCTCGCCCGCACGGCAGAGCCTCCACGTCTCGTCGATGTGGAGGCGGAGTCCCGGCTGCCGGTACCGGATTTCCCGACACGTGAACAGACGGCCACACGTTATACCGAGCTGGACTCCCTGCGCGGATCTGCGGAACTCGGGCCGGCACTCATGTTCGACCACTCTTTCGGAGGCGACGTCGTCGCATTCGCCGACGCGCTGCTCGTCGGCGCCGATGAGTCGGTCTCACCTCACGATGCCGCTCTTCTGGGCTTTCTTGTGCAGGCGCCTGCCCTTCGCGACGAAGTGCTCCTGACCTGGGCCTGGGGTCCGGAATTCGGGGTGTCGGTCGGTGAGATGAACGCCAGGTATTCCGCCGGCGAAGACATCAGCATGGTGCCCGGCGCGATGGCGCTCGGGGGTTTCGGCATGCCGAGACCGGATCCGCGACGGCTGAAGACAGCCATCCGGGTTCTTCGGTACACGACCCCCCGGCTTCCCCGCCGTGCGCAGGCACCGCTGCTCACCATGCTCGCGTGGGCGCACTGGTCGCTGGGCTCGGGAACCCTCGCCTCGCGCTGGGTGGCGCAGGCTCGGACCCTCGACCCGGAGCACGGCCTTGCCCGACTTCTCGATCAGATGCTCTCGGCCGGCCGGCTCCCGGATTGGGCGTGGGACGTCCCCCCGGACGCCACGGCTGGGACGACAATCGACGCCAGAGGGTAAGCCTCGTCTCCGGTCGTCTGCCGCGACCGCTATTATCGACGCAGGCCACACGTTCGTGAGGCATCGAAAGGATGATTGCGTGACCGCCATCGACGTGCGCACCGGATCGCGAGTCGTCGACGTGCCCAGCAGGGCACCATTGGCGTTGTCCTGGGCGTCGGTCACCGACACCGGACGAAAGCGCCAGGTCAATCAGGACGCTCTCATCGTCGACTACCCGATCTTCGCGGTCGCAGATGGCATGGGCGGCCACGACGCGGGTGAGGTGGCCAGCGCCGCCGTCATCGCCCGGCTTGCCGAACGTGTCGCATCGGGCGACACGGTCGACCGGGGAGCTGTTGAGAACGCCCTCCGCGCGGCCGTCGACGACATGTTCGAACAGGTCGGCAAGTCAGCACTCGGCACGGGCACCACAGTGACGGGGATCGTTTTCGGTTTCTCGGGGCCGGATGGCGACGTCCCGGCCTGGACCGTCTTCAACATCGGTGACTCCCGTGTGTACAGGCTCCTCGGCGATGAACTCATCCAGGTGACCCTCGACCATTCGGTTGTGCAGGAACTCATCTCGATCGGCGCAATCACCCCGGACGAAGCAGAGTCCCACCCGCACGGCAACGTGATCACAAGGGCGGTCGGATTCTCCGACGACCCGCTGCCCGACTACACCGATGTACCCTCGGCGGATCGCACGCGGTGGCTGGTCTGCTCGGACGGGCTCACCAAGGAACTCACCGACTTCGGGCTTCGCCACTTCCTCATGCAGAGCAGAACCCCTGAGGAAGCTGTGCGCAGCCTCGTCGGCGCAGCGCTCGAGAACGGCGGCCGTGACAACGTCAGCGCCATCGTCCTCGACGAACTCCTGATCGACCCGGTCGAGCCGGCCGACGCTTAGCACGCGCAGGGTGCTCCCGGGAACGGCCACGTGTGGCCGCGCCGGTCGTCCTCCACCGACCGTCTCGGGACCCCGGTTCTCCACCTCGTGCCGGTTCCCGGCCCGGACTGGAACGGTCCTGCTTGGCTTGAGGTATGCACGAATCCAGCGACGAAACGATCTCCGTTCCCGCCGAGCCGGCCCCAGTGGCCGGGTCCCCGTTCCCGGTCGTCGCAAGCATCGCACCCGTCGTCGCATCCGTTGTCATCTGGCTGCTCACCCGATCACCGTTCGTTCTCATCTTCGCGTTCCTCGGCCCGGTCATCGCCGGAGCGAGTCTCGTCGACAACCGCTGGTCTGCCCGTCGGCGCCTGCGTACAGCCACTGCGGCTTACCGGGCCGAACTCGACAGGCTTTCCGGCCAGATCGACGACAGGCACGCCGCCGAGCGTCGTGGCCGGGACGCCACCTCCGTCGGTGCCCGGCGGATCATCGACGCACCGGATGCCCCGGAGACCGGTTTCGCCCGGTGGCGGGCGTCGCCCGAACGGCGGTTCGTCGTGGTCGCCGGGCGGGGGGAACAACCCAGCGCCGTGCGGGTGGACGGTCCGCCGGGGAATGGTGCCGCTGGATTGAGGGAGCGCGCCAGGACGATATCGGATGTGCCGGTCGAGGTGGACGCCTCAGCCGGCATCGGTGTCGTCGGACCCCCGATCATCACCCATGCCTTTGCCCGCGGGCTCCTCGTTCAGCTCTGTGCCGCAAGCAGCCCCGAGGTGCTCACTGTCGTCGGTGTTCCGACGGGCTGGGAGTGGGCGTCTGCCCTTCCCCATAGCCGGAGGCGGAACGGATCTTCGTCCCTGCTGGTTGCCGAGGTGTCACCGGATGCTGCGGCGCCCATGTCGGCGGACCTCCTGGTGGTTCTCGCCGACCGGCTGGACCGGATTCCCCCACGGTGTTCGGCCGTGATCGAACTGACGGGGGTGGCGACAGCCGTCCTCCGCCGCACGACCGGCGCCGGGCCGGGTGGGCCTCTTCGCTTGACGGTCGAACTGATCTCCGCTGCGGAATCCCGGCGGTTCGCCGAGAAGCTCGCGACGCTCGCGCGCCAGGCCGGCACGGGGCTCAGCGACGCCGAACCGCCCGACACGGTCGGCTTCTCCGAAGCGTCGGCTGGAGCACCCGCACCGGCCGGTGGCCCGTCCCTGTCCGCCGTCCTCGGAGCGACGGCCAGCGGGCCGCTGTGCGTCGACATCGTCTCCGACGGCCCGCACGCCATCGTGGGGGGCACGACCGGCAGTGGCAAGAGCGAGCTGCTGGTCACCTGGGTGACGAGTGTCGCCGAACGATACCCGCCGAGCGTGGCGAATCTGCTGCTGGTGGATTTCAAGGGCGGTGCGGCGTTCGCGCCGTTGCTCGGTCTCCCTCACGTGGTCGGTGTCCTGACCGACCTGGATTCCAGTTCAGCCGCCAGGGCGCTGGAAAGTCTGCGCGCAGAGGTGCGCGTGCGGGAACGGCACCTCCGAGAGCTCGGAGTCCGTGACATCGCCCAGGCTCCTGATTTGACCAGGCTCGTCATCGTCGTCGACGAGTTCGCGGCGATGCTCGACGGCTTCCCGGACCTCCACGCGTTGTTCGTCGACATCGCCGCTCGGGGCCGTTCTCTCGGGATGCACCTCATCCTCTGCACCCAACGACCGGCCGGTGTCGTGAAGGACTCACTCCTCGCGAACTGCGGATTGCGGATGTCCCTCCGCGTGAACAACCGGGCAGACAGCGCAGCGGTGATCGGGACGGATGCCGCCGCCTTCCTGCCCGCGGCAGTGCCCGGCCGGTTGGTTCTCGCCGGCGCTTCCGGCGCCGTTCGGCTGCAGGTCGCCAGCACCACCGAAGCCGACATCACCCGCGTTGAGAAGCGCTGGCCGCAGATCACAGCGGTGCGACGGCCGTGGCTGGATCCTCTGCCGGCGTGGGTGGAGCGCGAGAGCCTTGACATGTCGATCGGCGGCATCCGTGTCGGGCTCGCCGACCTGCCCGCCGAGCAGCGCCAGGACACTGCCGTGTGGGACCCGGAAACCGACGGGAGCATGCTCGTGATCGGCATGGCGCGCACCGGCAAGACGACGCTTCTCGACACCATCGCCGCCGAAGCGGCACGGCTGGGCACTGTGGTCCTCGAGCGCATCGGCCCGGACGCGGAACGGGCGTGGGACGTTGTGCATTCCCTCACCACAGCTCTAACGTCTCCGACGGTCGACGCTCCCGGAGTGCTGGTGCTCGTCGATGACCTCGATTCGCTCCTCGCCGGGATCGATGCCGACGACGCAGTCGCGTTGCGCGACGGCATCCTGACCCTTCTCCGCGACGGTCCACGCCATCGGGTTCACGTGGCGGTAGCGGTGCAGCGGCTGGCAGGGCCAACGGTGTCCATCAGCGGCCTCGTCGGCTCCACAGTGCTCCTCGGCACAGCGAACCGGCAGGAGCACATGCTCGCCGGCGGGGAAAGCACCGCCTGGGTCGAGGGCCGCCGGCCGGGCAGCGCCATCTGGCGGGGCGTGCCGGTGCAGCTCTGTGCTCCGGAAACGTTGGTGAGCCGCACGCCCCGGCATGGGGCCAGCCGGACGGTTCGCCCGGTCGACTGGGCCGATCACCCGGTCTGGCTGGTCGTGTCAGGGGCGCCGGGGCGCCTGGTCGACGAAATCCTGGCCCGCAACACCGAATCGCCGGCCGGGCCGCCGGTTCGCGTTGCAGCCCTCGCTGACGCGCCGTCCGGCCTGGTCACAGCCGAGCAGGTTCGCCGGAGTGCTGACAGCCCCGTCGTGATCGTCGGCGACAGCGAACAGTGGCAGGCGCACTGGCCGCTCCTCACCGCCTTGCGCGCCGATGCCGCCGTGCTGGTCGAAGGATGCTCGGTGGCCGAGTTCCGATCGCTCACCCGGATCCGGGATCGACCGCCCCTGCTCGCGCGGCAGTCAGGCAGGGCATGGCTCGTGGAACCCGCCGGTACGGTCAGGCGGGTCAGCGTTCGCTCGCCCGCTACCGGCTAGGCCCGCGCACCTGACACGAGGTCGACAGCTCCTCATGGCGGAGACCGTGCGCCGTGGCCACCGGTTCGCTGTAGACCGCGCCCCCGTGAACGTTCAGCCCGAGAGCCAGGGCCGGATCGGCGGCGAACGCGTCGCGCCAGCCGGCATTCGCGATCGCGCGGGCGTACGGCAGGGTCGCGTTGGTCAGGGCGTACGTCGAGGTGTGCGGCACAGCACCGGGCATGTTGCCGACGCAGTAGAACACCGAACGGTGCACGGGGAAGGTCGGGTCGGCGTGCGTGGTGGGGTGGGAGTCCTCGAAACACCCACCCTGGTCGACCGAGATGTCGACAAGCACGCTGCCGGGCTTCATCTTCGCAACCAGGGCGTTGCTGACCAGCTTCGGTGTCTGCGCTCCGGCAACGAGAACCGAGCCGATCACCAGATCAGCGCTCAGGAGAGAATGCTCGATCTCGAACGTGTTGCTCGCGATGGTCTTGATCCGTCCGGCGTACAAGGCGTCGAGTTCTCGAAGCCGCGCGATGTTCGTGTCGAGCACGGTGACGTCGGCGCCGAGTCCGACCGCGACAGAGGCCGCGTTGGTCCCAGCGACCCCGCCGCCGAGAACGGTGACTCGGGCAGGCGATGTCCCAGGCACACCAGGGACCAGAAGGCCAGGACCGCCGTTGGGTTTCAGCATGGTGTTGGCGCCGACGATCGTCGCCAGCCGGCCGGCGACCTCACTCATCGGCGCGAGCAACGGGAGCGAGCGGTTCGGCAGTTGCACGGTCTCGTACGCGATCGCCGTGATGCCCGAGTCCACCAGCGCCTGCGTCAGCTCACGTTCCGCCGCCAGGTGCAGGAAGGTGAACAGCACCAGGTCTGAACGGAAATACCCGTACTCGGATCGGATCGGTTCCTTCACCTTGAGCACCAGGTCTGCCCGTCCCCACGTCGACGCGGCATCCGGGAGGATGGTGGCCCCCGCCGCGGCGTACGCGTCGTCCGGGATCGATGACCCCTCGCCTGCGCCTTTCTCGATGAAGACCTCGTGACCGTGGACGGTGAGGTCGTGGACTCCTGCCGGGGTGATGGCTACGCGGAACTCGTTGTTCTTGACCTCACGGGGGATGGCGACTCGCATGGTGCTCCTTTGTCCTGGCCGCTCCTGGTGGGAGCGGCGCACGAGGGAAATGCCTCGCACCCCGATGAGAGGTCCGACGGCACTGTCAGGCGGGCATGACTGCCCGAGGCCAGCCTAGCCAGATCAGGCCTGTTCGAGCAGAGGTGAGACGCGGATCTCTCCGACGGTGCGATCGCCGCCCAGGATCGACAGCTTCAGGTCAGGGAGCACAGCGTCGACGGCGTCCCGGTCGAGAGCGCCGGCATCCGCGAGCAGGCTCAGGCCGACGAGGGTTGCGGCGCGCAGGCTCCCGTCGAGCATCTTGAGAGCGACGGTCGTTCCATCGGGAGCGGCTATCACCATGACCCCCTCGGCGCCGAGCTTCGCGAACACGCCGAGACGGTCGATCACAATCGTATTGGCGCGGCCTGCGCCATCGATCGCCCACCCGTTCTCGAGAACGGCGGCGCACAGGATCCCGGCGTTGCGGTAGATGGCGAACGGCGAGGTGGGTGACGACGTGCGGATGCGACCTATTCCCCTGGCGAGGCCGGAGAGGGACAGCGCGTGGACAGGAGTGCCGCACCCGTCGACGCCGGTGAGTACCGGGCGTTCCCCGGTGAACCTCTCGAGAACATCCCGGACCTGCACCTGCATCGGGTGGTCGTTCTCCAGATACGTCTCGATCGGCCAGCCGTTGGTGACACAGGCGAGGAGCATGGCCGCGTGCTTGCCTGAGCAGTTCATGTAGATAGGAGACGCTGTGCTGTTGTCCCGCACGAGCTCCATCCGGGCGGCATCGTCGGTCGGCCAGTCCGCCGGGCACTGCAGGGCGACCTCCGTGAGCCCGGCCTGAGCCAGAATGCTCCGGACGACCGAGATGTGACGCTGGGTCCCCGCGTGGCTCGCGGCCGCAAGGACGGCTGCGGCCCCGCGGAGCCCAACGCCCGCGTTCATCACCGCGATCGCCTGGAACGGTTTGAGGGCTGAACGGCCGAACACCGGAGCCGCCGGGTCCCCGAGGGTACGGATCACATCGGCGTGCTGGTTGAGGACGATGGCCGAGCCGGAGTGGCGTGACTCGACGAAACCGCTGCGGGTGACGATGGCGAGTTCGGCGGCGCTCGCCGATGAGAAGGTTTCAACGAGGTCGGGTGCAGTAGTCACCGGTCAAGGGTAGCCCTGATCTCCACCGCGGGGCGTGACAGACTGGGGCCATGTTGGGCACGCATGAGTACACCGTCGGCGTCGAATGGCACGGAAACCGCGGCACAGGCACGAGCGGGTACCGCGACTACAGTCGCGAGCTCATCGTGTCGGCGGAGGGGAAGCATCCGCTCGAGGGATCGGCTGACAAACCGTTTCGGGGCGACCCGGCGAGGTGGAACCCTGAGGAGTTGCTCCTCGCTGCACTCGCGCAGTGCCACCTGCTGTCGTACCTGCACGTCGCCGTCACCGTCGGGGTCGTTGTCACCGCCTACGAGGACGACGCCCGCGGCACGATGGTCGAGGACGGCATGGGAGGCGGCGCGTTCACCGAGGTGGTGCTCCGACCCAGGGTGACGGTCGCTGACCGGTCGATGGCGGATGCCGCGCGTGCGGCACATCAGCGGGCTTCCGAGCTTTGCTTCATCGCCAACTCGGTGAACTTCCCGGTGCGTCATGAACCGGAGATCCTCGTCGCCTGACGACGTGGCGGATGCTGCCGGGTCAGAAGCGCTCGGGGCGAAGTACCGCGCGCTTCAACTTCTCGATGGCGTGCGCCGGCGGAGCCTCGTTGTACGAGTCTGCACGCTCCTGCCCGGTGAGGGCGTGGATGGCGGCCATGATCTCATCGGTGGCGTGTCGCCTGGCCTTGCCGCTCGAGGCAGGTCCGTGGGCGCTGAGGTCGAGGGGTTCACCGAAGATCACGGTCACGCGCTTGAGCTTCGGGACGGTGCTTCCCACCGGCATGAGCTCGTCAGTGCCGATCAGCCCGACGGGGACGACGGGGGAGCCAGTGGAGAGGGCGAGCCAGGCGACGCCTGTGCGTCCCTTGTACAGCCGGCCGTCCAGCGAGCGGGTGCCCTCCGGGTAGATCGCGAACGCGCTCTCGTTCTCGAGAATCCTTTTACCGGCATCCAGTGCTTCAGTCGCGGCCGCTCCCGCCCCCCGCTCAACGGCCACAGCACCGATCGAAGAGAAGAACGTGCGGGAGACCCACCCTTTCAACCCGGTTCCGTCGAAGTAGCTCGATTTGGCGAGGAACTGCACCCGACGCGGCGCGACGACGGGAATGGCGATGCTGTCGATGAACGACAGGTGGTTGCTGGCCAGGATGACACGGCCCGATCTCGGAACATTCGACCGTCCGAGAATCCGCGGGCGGTACACCAGGCGGGCGACCGGGATCAGCACTGCACGCCCGAGGTGGTAGACCAGCCCAGGAGCTGTGGCCGCGTTGTCGTCGGCGACGCCGGGTTCCGTGATTGACACAAATGATGAGCGTAGTTCCTGACGTATTCCTCCTTGCGCATGAGGTCACCGGGAGCCTTTGCAGGCAACGACAGGGTTGGTGCGGCAGACTTGCGGTTCCACCCCTCTGTGAAAGCGATTCCCTGTGCGCACTTCCCTTCCCGTTCTCGTCGCAGCCGCGGCGGCATCCGCCCTCGTCCTTGCGGGCTGCGCTTCACCGGAACCGGCTCCGCAAGCGAGCGCCGAACCGGCTGGGCTCAGCTGTGACGACACGCCGGGCGGGTCGGTTGTCGACTCGGTGACGGCGACAGGCGACTTCGGCGTCGCACCGGCCGTGGACTTCCCGGAACCGCTCCGTGTCGACGCCTCCCAACGCTCCGTGGTGATCGAGGGCACCGGCGCTGAGGTGCAGCCGGGCGACATCGTCAACTTCGAGGTGTCGATCTTCAACGGAACCAGCGGAACTCTCGTGTCGCAGAGCGCCTATTCCGGTGGCGGCTGGGGCGCAATCGAAGTCAACGACACCAAGTTCATCCCCGGTCTGGTGCGCACCCTGGAGTGCGTCAACGAAGGCTCTCGCGTGGTGAGCGTCGTGCCGGCTGAGGACGGGTTCGGTGACACCGGTTCCCCCGATGGCGCGGTCGGGCCTGGTGACCCCCTCGTCATCGTCGCCGATGCCGTCGGTATCGTCCCCGCCACAGCGACCGGCACCCCGCAGCCGCCGGTGGAAGGCATGCCGGGTGTGAAGCTCGACTCGGAGGGAGTGCCGACGGTCACGATCCCGGACGGTGAAGCTCCAGCGGAACTGCAGCTCGCGACCCTGAAGCAAGGCACGGGCGAACTGGTCCAGGAAGGTGACAGCGTCACCGTTCAGTACCAGGGAGTGAACTGGCGCACCGGCAAGGTCTTCGATCAGAGCTGGGGCAAAGGCGCGGCCACCTTCCCGACGACCGGTGTCGTCCCCGGGTTCTCCGCAGCCCTCGTCGGTGCTGCTGTCGGGTCGCAGGTCCTCGCTGTGCTCCCGCCGTCGCAGGGTTATGGCGAGGCGGGCCAGCCCAGCGCCGGGATCGAAGGGACGGACACGCTCGTCTTCGTCGTCGACATCCTCGCCACCAGCCGCTAGGTGTTCGTTCGGCAGGGGTTTCCTGCCGGGCGCACGCCGAACAGGAGAATACGGACCTTTTCGGGCCCGTGCCCCTGTCCAACGGCGCCGGACGTCGCTGCCGACGGGTCGACGCGACGAGGGAGAGGGCCAACGACGGGACACCGGCAGCTGATGCGCGTCGGACAGGAGATACCGCTCCCGGCGCAGGGTGAACAGGAGCAATGGCGGCGTCGGATGAGACCCCTTGTTGACGGAGCACTCGGAGCTCGCCGCTAGGCTGGCCCTGTGCGACGCGTCATACTTCTCGGATCAACCGGCTCGATCGGGACCCAGGCCCTGGACGTCATCCGGGCCAACCCTCGACGCTTCGAAATTGTCGGCCTCTCGGCGCACAGCAACCGTGATCTGCTCCAGGCGCAGGCCGACGAATTCCGCGTCGAGGACACCGCTCTCGGTGCCGATGAGGCCGAACGCCTTGTCCGCTCCGTCGACGCCGATGTCATCCTCAACGGAATCACGGGTTCTGTCGGCCTCGGCCCGACGCTCGCTGCGCTCGAGACCGGGCGCACCCTCGCTCTCGCCAACAAGGAGTCACTCATCGTCGGGGGAGACCTCGTCAGCCGGATGGCGAAACCCGGCCAGATCGTGCCCGTCGACTCCGAGCACTCCGCGATCGCGCAGGCGCTTCGCTCGGGAACGAAAGAGGAGGTCCGTCGACTCGTGCTGACGGCATCCGGTGGTCCGTTCCGGGGAAGCAGCAGGCAGTCCCTGGCGAAGGTCACGCCGGCGGAGGCCCTCGCCCATCCGACCTGGGACATGGGACGCGTGGTCACCACCAACTCGGCGACCCTCGTCAACAAGGGGCTCGAGGTCATCGAAGCGCACCTGCTGTTCGATGTGCCATACGAGCGGATCGAGGTGGTCGTGCACCCCCAGTCGATCGTGCACTCGATGGTCGAATACGTCGACGGGTCCACCATCGCCCAGGCGTCACCGCCGGACATGCGGCTGCCGATCTCGCTCGGCCTCGACTGGCCCGCCCGTGTCGCCGGTGCCGGGAAACCGCTGGACTGGACCCGCGCCCAGAACTGGACGTTCGAGCCGCTCGACGACGCGGCGTTCCCCGCGGTCGAGCTGGCGAAAACCGTCGGCCGTGCCGGTGGCACGTACCCTGCAGTGTTCAACGCGTCGAACGAACAGCTCGTGGCGGCGTTCCACGCCGGCGCCATCGGATTCCTGGACATCGTCGACACGATCTCCCGCGTCGTCGACGCGCACCGCCCGGATGGCGAACTCACCCTCGAGACTCTTTCTGCGGCAGAGACGTGGGCTCGCGATGAGGCCGATCGGGCGATCGCAAACCTGCGTTAGCCGCTGCCGCCCGCCTGTTCACGCGTTCCGCACGAGTACACGCGGCACCCCGGGTGTTCCGGTCCGGGTCGGGTGTTTTCGCCCCCGCCGATCGGGGGATCGCGGAGATGCGCTGAGCAGTCGCCCGCATCCGGACTCCGCCCTCCTTGTTTCACATTCAGCAGAATTGAGTGACACGCCGTGCGAAACGGACCTCGCGTCGGCGTGTCGCGAGAATCTGCTGAATTTGAGGGCCGTTGCTGAATTTGAGGTCTGCCGGTGAGCTGCTGGGCCCCGCGGTGGCGAGCGGGGTGCTGGGGTCTAGACCCAGCCGGCCTCAGCCAGTGCGGCCCGCGTCTCGACGAGCACCGAGAAAGGGATCCTGACTCCGGCGACTTCGCGGTAGTCCTTCTCGGCGAGACCAGCCCAGAGGATCGTGTCTGCGGCGGTCGCCTCTCGGACGGCGACGCGAATCGCCTCCTCAGGCGCGGCGACCTCACGGATGTCTCCCGCCGGTTTGGCAGCGCGCGCTCCTGCGAGCACCGCCTCGCGAATGAGGGCCGGGTCCTCGGACCGTGGCTGGTGGTCGGTGACGATGAGCAGGTCGCTGCCCAGGGCGGCCTCACGCCCCATCTCGGGGCGTTTGGACTGGTCGCGGTCACCGTTGGCGCCGGCGACCATGATGACGCGCCCGGTGGTGAGGTGACGGACCGCCTCGAGCGTTTTCGCGAAGGCCTGTGCCGTGTGCCCGGAGTCCACGTACACGGCGGGACCGCCGGGCACAGGAACCTGCACGGCGCGCCCAGGCAGGGAGGCGGTGATGCCCCCGTCCCGCCGGAGAACGGCTTCGATGTCGGCGAGTGGGACGCCTGATTCGACGAGCATGGCGACAGCGAGTCCGCCGTTCGCGGCCATATGCCTGCCGATCACCGGAACCCGGCTGGAGAGCGTCCCGTGTTCCCTGTGCCGAAGCGTGAAGGCGGTGTACGACGGTTTCTCCTCATCGACGGTGACGGTCCAGTCGGCTGCCGCGTCCTCGATCGAGGTGATGGTGGTCACCGGGATGCCGGCACGCTCAACGACCACCGACCCGGCAGGAGTGTCGAGGGAGACGACCCCGTGCCTGGCATGAGCCGGCGTGAAAAGCTCCAGCTTGGCCGCGAAGTAATCGTCCATGTCGGTGTAGTCGTCGAGGTGATCCTGGCTGAGGTTCGTGAAACCGGCGACGTCGAAGACGAGTCCGTCGACCCGGTGCCGTGTGAGGGCGTGCGCGCTGACCTCGACGATCGCCGCATCCACACCGGACTCACGCATCCGTGCAATCAGGGCATGCAATTCGGGGGACTCCGGCGTCGTCATCGAACTAGGGACGACCTCTGCGCCGATCCGGCGCTCTGCGCTCGAGCTCAGTCCGGTCGACCGCCCCAGCTGCCGAAGAACGGAGTCGAGGAAATGCGCCGTCGACGTCTTCCCGTTGGTGCCGGTCATGCCGAAAAGCTGCGGCGCGTCCCGGTCGGTCTGGTAGAGCCATGCCGACATCTCACCGACGAGGATGCGCGGCGATTCCACAGTGACCAGCACCGGCACTCCGGATGCCGTCGCCTCGACCAGGCCGGCGGCATCCGTGAGGATGGCGACCGCTCCGCGCTCGACTGCCTCGACGGAGAACGTGGCGCCGTGGAATCGCGCCCCTGGTACGGCGACGTAGAGGTCACCCGGTTGGACGGCACGACTGTCCATCGTGATGCCGGTCAGGGTCACCGGCTGGAGCTCATCATGCACCGCGAGGCAGAACCGGGCAGCGAAGGCGTCGAGGGTCATGGGGAGGGGCTGGGAGGGTCGCACAGCCCATGTTCTCACAGGCGCATCGGAGCGTCCCTCACAGCGCGCCACCAGCATCCATACAGCGCCGGGCGCTACTCTCTGGGAGTGGAATCCGTGCTGCTGTACATCCTCGGCGTGCTGATCATTCTGATCGGTGTCGCCGTGTCGATCGGTCTGCACGAAATCGGGCACCTGATTCCCGCCAAGCTGTTCGGCGTCAAAGTCACCCAGTACATGATCGGGTTCGGCAAGACCCTCTGGTCGACGAGGAAGGGCGACACCGAATACGGCATCAAGGCGATCCCGCTCGGCGGCTACATCTCCATGATCGGCATGTACCCGCCAGGGAAGGACGGCGCCACCCGCAGCTCAAGCACCGGTTTCTTCCAGACCCTGGTGCAGGACGCCCGCTCGGCGAGCGCCGAGACCGTCGGCGACGGCGACGAGCACCGGACCTTCTCCGGGCTCCCCGTGTGGAAACGCGTCATCATCATGCTCGGCGGGCCCGCCATGAACCTGCTCCTCGCGATCGTGCTCGTCGCGATCGTGCTGATGGGCTTCGGCATCCCGCAGTCCACGCCGACGCTCGCGTCGGTGAGTCAGTGTGTGCTTCCGGCGACGAGCGAGAAGACCGCGTGCGAGGCAGGGGATCCGCTCGCCCCGGGCGCCGCGGCAGGTCTCAAGCCCGGTGACACAATTCTCTCCATCGATGGAACGAACATCGACTCGTGGGCCGATGCGACCGAGATCATCCGCACCTCGCCAGGCACCGAACTCGATGTCGCCGTCTCGCGCGACGGCGCCGAGCTCGCGGTGACACTGACGCCGCTGCTCACCGAACGGTACGCGATCGACGCGGACGGCGAACAAGTGACGGATGCCTCGGGCGAGCCGGTAACGGAGGAGGTCGGTTTCGTGGGCATCGCCTCCCAGACCGAGCTCGTGCCGGAGCCGCCCACCGCGGTTCTCCCCGCCGTCGGCGACAACATCGGCCACGTCGCGAACATGATCGTCAACCTGCCCGACCGCCTCGTCGACGTGGCCAACGCCGCATTCGGGCCGGGGGAGCGCGACCCGAACGGGCCGATCAGCGTTGTCGGCGTCGGCCGGATCGCCGGTGAAGTGGCCAGCCTCGAAGAGGTTCCGCTGGCGAGCAAAGTGCAAACCATGGTCGGCATCGTCGGCTCGCTCAACGTCGCCCTGTTCGTCTTCAACCTCATCCCGCTCCTGCCGCTCGACGGCGGCCACGTCGCAGCAGCACTGTGGGAGTCGATCCGTCGGGGCTTCGCGAAGCTGTTCCACCGTCGCGACCCGGGCCCCGTCGACGCTGCGAAACTGATGCCGGTTACGTTCCTTGTCGTGATCCTGCTCGGCGGAATGAGCGTGCTCCTGATCTTCGCCGACATCGTCAAGCCGGTTAACCTCTTCGGCTGACCTCGTACTCCGCACGGAGTAGCCGGTCGCGTCGCCGGAGGATGTCGGCACACCGGCAGGTCACGACGCTGAGGGGATGCTCCGAGGGGCGGTCGACTCCGAACTCGGAGACCGGTTTGCTCGCTGGGGAGGCCGCCCGCCGTTCCAGGAACTTCCCGCGCCGATGAGGCTCTGGCTCCCGGCCATCCTCTCCTTCGTCGTTCAGGTGCCGGCCACGATCGCCATCCTGTGGCGAATCGCGCCGGTCGGCTCCGCATGGCTCGAAACGGCGAGTGTCGGTAAAGCACGCCGCAAAACCGTCGAGCACAGGCAGTCAGCCGAGCAGGCGAAACGGCGCAGCGCCGGGAACTACACGAGGTGCTCGCGCACTCCCTCTCGCAGATCCACGTCCAGGCGGGAGTCGGGCTGCACCTCATGAACAGTCAGCCGGACACGCTCGCGCGGCGCTTGTGAATGTCACGTCATCGAGCAAGACGGCGCTCGATGAGGTGTGCGCTGTTCTCACCGCGGTGACACTGGCAACGGCATCCTGGGCATGACCGAACGGAAACCCGTTCTCCCCGCGTAAGGGCTACGCGCGGGCAAACCGGCTCAGCGACCGCGCCCTGGCCTTCTCCGCTTCGACCTCGCGGTCCTTCGGCGGCGCCGTGGTCACGAGGTCCTCGATCAGGTGCCTGGTGATGTGGGCGATCTGGGCGACAGCCTGGTCGAACACCTCGGCGTTCGCCTTGGACGGTTTCGTCGACCCGCTGACCTTGCGGACGTACTGGAGGGCGGCTGCATGAACTTCGTCGTCCGTTGCTGCTGGCTCGAAGTTGTGGAGCTGGTGGATGTTTCGGCACATGGCTTCAGATTAATCACTGCAGACGCGTTCCGGAAGGGTGTCAGCCTTCCATGCCGCCGGTGTCGGCGCCGCTCCCGGCGATGTTCACCAGCCAGGAAACACCGTAGCGGTCGACCAGCATCCCGAAGGTGTCACCCCACGGGGCGGCGACGAGGGGCTCGACGATCGTGGCGCCTTCCGCGAGTCCGTCCCAGTAGCCGCGCAGCTCGGAGTCGTCGTCGCCGCTGAGCGAGACGGAGAAATCGGTCCCTCGCGTGTACTCCATCCCCTCCATCACATCCGCCCCCATGAGGCTCAGCCCGTCGGTGGTCACCAGTTCTCCGTGCATGATGTTGTCAGCCTGGGCCGGGTCCTCGTTCATCTGGAACTCACCGAATGTGCTCAGCGTGAGTTCGCCACCGAAGACGTCGCGGTAGAAGGTCATTGCTTCACGGGCGTTGCCTTGGAAGTTGAGGTACGGGTTGAGTCTCGTAGGCATCGCTTTCTCCCTCGTCTGTTCGCCGGGTGTGACCGATCCGTGGCCTCGATTATTGACCAATGGCAGGGCGAAGCAGAAGTCCCCATTTTCGCCGTTCGGTCTCAGGGGCCATCAGCCGGCAGCGGCCATCGCCCGGCGGACCGCGTCGATCGAGGCGGCGACGTCCGTGGCGTCCGTCGACCAGTTGCTGACCGAGATGCGAAGCACCTCCCGACCCTGCCAGCGTGAACCTGACATCCAGACTGCGCCGTCGGCGATGAGCGCCTGGGTCACGTCGCGGGTGCGTTCGTCGGTGCCGAAACTGAGACAGACCTGCGTGAACACGACCTCGTTGAGAACCTCGACACCCGGCAGGGCACTCAGGCCCTGCGCGAGTTCCCTCGCGTTCCTGGCGAGGCGCTCAACAAGGGCGATCGTGCCCTCCCGGCCGAGGGAACGCAGAGCCGCCCAGACGGGGATGCCGCGGGCGCGGCGGGACATCTCCGGAACGCGTTCAAACGGGTCACCATGCGCATCGAGGATGAGGTAATCGGTGTGGGCGCCGAACTCCGACCTCAGGAGAGCGCGGTCGGCAACGATGGCGACGCCGCAGTCGTATGGCACGTTGAGGGTCTTGTGAGCGTCGGTCGCCCAGGAGTCGGCCAGTTCCAGTCCGTTGAGAGCCGGGGCCCAGCTGCGGCTCACAGCCGCCCACAGGCCGAATGCACCGTCGACGTGCACCCATGCGCCCCGCGCACGGGCCAGTTCGATCGCCTCGAGAAACGGGTCGAACGCGCCTGAGTGCAGGTTCCCGGCTTGAAGGCAGAGGATCGTCGGTCCTGACGCGGCGTCGAGAGCCTCCTTCAGCGCATCGACCCGAATCCGGCCCTGGTCGTCGGCGGCGACCGGTGTCGCGAGGCCCAGCCCGAGGTAGCGCAGCGCCATGTCGACGGAAACGTGACTTTCCGCACCGGCGAGCACGGTGATCCGTGGAGATCCGGAGAGACCGTCTGCCCGCAGATCCCAGCCAACGTCGTCCAGTGCCTTCTTCCTCCCAGCCGCGAGACCAACGAAGTTCGCCATGGTCGCGCCGGTGGTGAACCCGACCCCCGACGACGCCGGGAGGCCCAGCAGGTCGAGGAGCCAGTCCTCGGCCGCCTCTTCGATCGACGCCGTCGCCGGTGTCGCGAAGCGCATCGCCGCGTTCTGGTCCCACGCGCTCACGAGCCAGTCAGAGGCGAGGGCGGATGGGAGGGTGCCTCCCATCACCCAGCCGAAGAACCGGCCGGACGGTATCCCCATCAGCCCTGGTTCAGCGAAGGTGGCGAGTTCATCGATGACCTCCGCCGGGTCGATGCTGCTCTCCTGCAGAGGCACCCGGAAGTGTTCAGCGACCTCGTCGGCCTTCTGCCGTGGCGCGACCGGGCGCGTCGTGAGCGATTCCAGCCACTCGATCGAGTGGTACCGAGCTCGATCGAGAGCGTCGCGATAGTCGTCCGGCTGCGCTGTCACAGTGGAAGGGTAGACCCGGATCCGACCGCGGAACAGCCCCCAGCACCCGACGGAGAAGACCACCGTCGGGCTGACGGCCTCCTAGGCTTGAGCGTATGACCGTCGCCGAACATGACCCTTACCTCTGGCTCGAAGAGATTGACAGCGAAGCAGCGCTGGACTGGGTCCGCGCCCGCAACGCGGAGACGGTCGGCAGTCTTGTGGCCACCGAGGCGTTCGCCGGCACCGAGAGGGCGATTCGTGAGGTGCTCGACTCGGATGCCAAGCTTCCGATGGTGCAGAAGGTCGGCGAGTACTACTACAACTTCTGGACGGATGCCGCCCACCAGCGTGGCCTCTGGCGGCGCACGACTCTCGACGAGTACCGCAAACCGCAGCCTGCCTGGCAGATCGTCCTCGACATCGACGCACTGAACGAAGCCGAGGGGGAGGACTGGGTCTGGCACGGGGCAAGCATTTTGCGCCCGGGGTACCGCAAGGCGCTGATCGACCTCTCGCATGGCGGGTCCGACGCGGATGTGACGCGCGAGTTCGACCTCGACAGCTTCCGGTTCGTTCCCCCGGAAGACGGGGGTTTCTTCCGTCCTGAGGCGAAGGGCGGCCTCGGCTGGATCGACGACGACACCGTGTACCTGTGCTCGGAACTCGGTGAAGGCTCGCTGACCTCGTCCGGGTACCCGAGGGTCGCCCGTCGCTGGCGCCGGGGGACCCCGATCGAGTCGTCTGAGGTGGTCTTCGAAGGCGAGGTGACCGACGTGTCTGTTCGGGCCTTCCGGAGCCACACGCCCGGCTACATCCGTGACTTCTACTGGCGGGCGCCCACCTTCTACACGTCGGAAGTGTTCGTTCTTCTCCCAGGCGGACCGACACGGATCGACGTCCCGGACTCCGCCGAGATCGGGTTCTCGCGGCAATGGCTGCTCATCGAATTGCGGGAGAACTGGACCCCTGACGACATCACCTACCGAGCGGGCTCGCTGCTCGCCGCCGATTTCGACGGCTTCCTCGCCGGTGACCGCGGGTTCGAGGTCGTGTTCGAACCGACACCGACCACCTCTCTCGCCGGCGCGGCGTGGACACGCGACCATCTCGTGCTCACCGTCCTCGACGATGTGAAGAGCCGCATCAGGGTGCTGACACCGACGGATGCCGCATGGCGGCGAAGCGAGTTCCCCGGCGCCCCCGAGTTCGCGACCGTGCAGGTCTCCGCCGTGGACCCAGACGAGAACGATCTCGTCTGGGTGGTGTCCACCGACTACCTCACCCCGACCACCCTGTCGATCGCCACCGTCGGTCCAGGCGGCGGTCTGCCCGTCGTGCTGAAGTCCCAGCCGTCGTTCTTCGACACCGCCGGCCTCGGAATCGAACAGCATTTCGCGGTCTCCGACGACGGCACCCGGGTGCCGTATTTCCTCGTCCGCCGGACGGATGCCGCCACCGACGGATCGTTGCAGACGCTCCTCTACGGCTATGGCGGCTTCGAGATCTCGCTCACCCCCGGTTATTCGGGGACGCTCGGGCGTGCCTGGCTTGCGAGCGGCGGTGCGTACGCCGTCGCGAACATCCGGGGCGGGGGAGAATACGGCCCGACCTGGCACCAGGCTGCGCTCAAAGAGAACCGTTCCCGCGCCTTCGAGGACTTCGCAGCCGTCGCCAGGGACCTCGTCGCCCGCGGAATCACCACTCCCGATCGCCTCGGGATCCAGGGAGGCTCGAACGGCGGACTGCTCACGGGCAACATGGTCACCCGCTACCCCGAGTTGTTCGGGGCCGTCGTCTGCCAGGTGCCGCTGCTCGACATGCGCCGGTACTCGCAACTGCTCGCCGGCGCATCCTGGATGGCCGAGTACGGCGACCCGGATGATCCCGAACAGTGGGCGTTCCTCGAGGCGTTCTCGCCGTATCACCAGTTCGACCCGACCCGCAGCTACCCTCCCGTCCTGTTCACGACCTCGACCCGCGACGACCGCGTGCACCCTGGCCACGCGCGCAAGATGGCCGCTCGCATGCTTGAGGCCGGTTGCGACGTCACCTATTACGAGAACATCGAGGGAGGTCACGGGGGAGCGGCAACGAATGCTCAAGCTGCCCGGATGTCCGCGCTCGCCTACCGGTTCCTCTCTGAGCGGCTCGGCACGGCGCCGACGATGGAGTGAGCCGGACGGTCACATCGGTTTCGTCCGTCGCGAATGTCGATTTTTGGCGACGAAGCCCGGCATTTGGGACCGATCAACCGGAAGTGATTCCGTTTCTCGTGGCCCTACGGGGGCTGATGATGAGCCGGTAGGTTTGTAATCGCGAGAGGCCGTGACGGACTGGTCCTCGCGGCTGCCAGGGTTTCAGGTCCCACCCGTCGACGACGTCAACCACTACACGATTCTCATGGGCGAGAAAGGTGCAGACGCCGTTCGCACGGTGATCCTGGCGGAACAGAGCCGTAGTTCGGTGGCACACGCAGCAACGGAGGTGCAACAGTGACAATGGACAAATCAGTGGCAAGCGCGGCTGAGGCGGTGGCGGACATCGCCAGCGGATCCTCGATCGCGGTCGGCGGTTTCGGTTTGTGCGGCAACCCGATGACCCTGATCGAAGCGTTGCTCGAGAAGG
>NZ_JAODMP010000024.1 GCF_025464835.1 Mycetocola sp.
GGTGGACTGGGAGTCAGCCGGATAGCCCAACTGACCGGTCGCGACAAAGCCGTGATCTCGAGGGCGCTCACCACCCTGGCGGCATCCGGCCTCGTCGAACGGGACCCGGTCGAGTTGACATATCGCCTCGGCTCCCGGCTCTATGCGCTAGCCATCCGTACCGCTGAGACGACACTCGCCCAGAAATCCCGAACGATCCTGCGCCAGATCGCCCAGTCGACTCGTGAGACCTCGCACCTGTGCGTGCTTCGAGGCGGAAACGTTTTGACGCTGCTGAGCGAACTAAGCCCCCACGAGGTGCGCACCACGGGGTGGGAGGGTGTTACGACGGCTGCCTGGCGTACGCCTTCCGGGCGTGTACTGATCAGCGACTGGGACGAGGCGTCCATCGCCAGTTGGTACAACGATCACGGCAAGGACACAGCCCTCGTCGGCCCGCTAGACCCGACGATGGCGTCCTCCCGTTTCGCCGTCCTTGAGACTCCTCCCGCCGACAAAGCGGTGGTCACCGATTTCGACAGCCTGATGGATGAGATCCGCCGGATCCGCTCCCAGGGATACGCCCTCCTAGATGAGGAACTCGAGCCCGGCGTTGTCGGGGCATCCGCGCCGATCACCGACTTCACCGGCCGGGTGGTAGCAGCAGTGAATGTGAGCGGCCCGAAGTCGCGGATGGGGCATCGGCTGGAGGCCCTCGGCCAGTACGTTGCGCGAGCTGCGGCGGAACTCTCCGGGGCGATTGGCGGCAGGCCCACATAGACCCGTGGATCCGGTGGGCGCAGCCGGTGGCACAGATTCGCGCTCGTCGCCTGGGATGCGACGATAGCCGCCGGGGCTGAAGCGGTTGGTGAGGTGATGCAGGCACTGGAAATCGTGCCATCCGCAAATGTCGTAATCACGGGTGAAAGGCGCTTCGACGGACAGTCGGAAGCGGGAATTGTCCGTCGTTCGTGCGATCACTCGCCGACTGGACGAGAGTGTTGCCGTTGCTCGTCGAAGGCGGAATCGCCGCAGAGCCGACCGGGTTCGTACGCTGCGTTCCCATAGTTAGGGCGACCTTGGCGAACGTCGTACTGCGTCAGCGTCATGGTAGCCATCGTCGAACCGGGGGACTACACCGCGTTCGCCAAGCCGATCCCACGGAGCAGTCGCAGGCGAATGCGTTACGGACTCACCACAGATCTAAGGGATCCTACCCGCCGCTGTCTCCACCGTCCGGACTGCGTTTTTACTTCTCCCATAGGTTCAGGTTGTTTCTGGGCAGGTGATGCTGATGGTGCTCGGGCAGCTCAGAGGGACCGAAGATCCTCGTGGCATCTCCGTCAATCGAGCAGGTGCAGTTTCATCGCCAGATGAACCAGTTCTGAACGACGTTGCAGCTTGTGACGCTTCAACATAGCCGAAATGTGGTATTTCACCGTGTGAGGACTGACATGCAGCAATTCGGCTATGGCGTAAGTGTCGGAGCCACGGCTAACTTCAGCAATGATGCTCAACTCCCTCTCGCTGAACGCCTCGCCGTTCTTAGGGTTCCCGGACTGCCGCAACAAAGATCCAGACAACCGAGAGTCATAGTAAGTCCCGCTCGTGGTCAGCTCGCGCAACATATGCGGGATCAGCTGGGTGCTCGTGTCTTTGAGAATGTAGCCTGCCGCTCCCGCTCTGATCGACTGTCGGAGAAGTTCTGGATTGCCGTAGGCACTGAAAATCACAATCTTCACCTGTGGGTGGCCCTTGGAAAGAGCATCGCACGTATCGATGCTGCTCTCTCCATTCAGTCGAAGGTCCAGGAACAGTACGTCAGGCTTCGCGGTAGCGAGAAGATCAGATGCCTCGCGCAAATGCTCACTGGAGCCGGCGAACTCGAGACCGTCTTCTCGCTGGGCCATCGCCGATAGACCCTCTCTGATGACCTGGTGGTCATCGACGACACAGAATCGGATCACAAGCGATTCCTCGATTCATGGCGACTCACCTTTGCGGTGACAATCAGGCCTCCACCGGCTGCGGTTTGGAAACTCAGTAAGCCTCCGACCGAGTTCGCGGCGTCTTGCATCCCTCGAAGGCCGAGATGTCCGACTCGGCTTTGCGCCGAGCGATGTTGATCGTCCAGCGACATGCCTCGTCCGTCGTCTTGGACGCTGAGAGTGGCCGTCTTGTCGTCCGTATCCAATTGGACGTGTATGTTGGCACAGCCTGAGTGCCGCTCAGCGTTGACAATCGCCTCTTGCCCGATACGAACGAGCGCCGCTGCGGAGGTTGCAGACAGATTGGAGCACTTCGAGTCGATATTCTCGCCATGAGTTCGCGCGACTGTCGAGGAATGCCGGAGTTCCATGATCCGATTCATGACCGCATAAGCGTTGACCTCTTGAACCGGTACCTCCTCCGCGAAGATGTCGGATATCTGCTCCCTCAACGCATCCATAGCGGATTCCACCGCATGTGCAATGACCTGGAACCGCTGTTGCGATGTAGAAAAATCAGGGTCTCTGCCACCTTCTTCAACGACGAAGCCGATTTCAACGAGACGTCGCACAACGGTGTCGTGAAGTGAGTAGGCCATCTCCTCGCGATACCTTCGCAATGTTTGCCGTTCTCGATAGACATCCATTTGGTTCTGTTCGATTGCAAGTGCGGCAAATCCGGCGAACTCGTTCAGGAGTGCTTCATCCGTGGGTGAGTAGGCACGAAGACGGCGGTCGGCCAGGTAGATGACCGCAGCCACATGATCCTCGACCATGAGAGGCGCCGCCATAGCGGAGAGGATGCCCTCTTTGCGTGTTTCCGCCACGGGGGCGGATTGCAGTCGGGCATCGTTTGAGTAGTTTATCGATCTCACCGGTTTACGGAGGATGCGTGCGAGGCCTCCGAGTCCGTGACCATCTTCCACCCGGAGTGACTTGAATCCGCGTGTTCTGATTCCCAAGGTCTGAGAAAAGGTGAAAACGCCCGCGCTGTCTTCTGCCGTGGCCAAGTACGATACGTCGGAACCCAACAAGGACCGACCGCTCTGCAGCATGTTCTGCAGCCTCAACTCCGGGTCCGAGATACTGATATTGGCGGCCGCGATTGCATTGAGGGCGATGCTCAAATCCCTCTGGAGCCGGAATGCGCCGACCTGCCTCGCAGTTCGAATCGCGTTCGCGATGGTGAGCGACTCCCGTGTCGCTTCCAGAACATCCGGCCGGGCTTGGGGTGAAGGATTGCCCACGACGACCGCGCCGGTTCCGTACTCGTCGGAGAAGGGAAGAATAATCGACGATGGCAATTCGACGGACCGATTCCGTAGTAGTGATCTAATCGTGAAACCGTCGACGCGCGCCGGTCGCCGACCACGAGGGAAGGTTCCGGCGATCACAGGCTCGTTCTCACTGAAAAGCTCGAGGTCGTTGCCGGTGGCGGCGAGAACGACGAGGTTCTCGCCACGGGGGCGGTAAAGGGCAACGGCAAACGACGCGGCAGAGGCGGCTCTATTGTCCTCGACGATCGTCTGAAGACTAGAACGGATCGCCCGTGACTGGCCCCCGTCGAAAAGGTATTGGGTCGGCGGCGACGGTGCCATCATATGGAGAACAGTACGGGAGAAGCTAAGTAGGCGCGACTTAAGCCCGCGAGGACTAGTCGTTCGGCTAATCAATTGTCAACGGGAGGCGAACCGGATGTTAGACGCATACCTTCAGAACCTTCGGCTTCAATTGCCGTAGCGCATCGAGCAGTGCCGTTCGAACCGTCCAGTACAGCTGGTGTCGGGTCAGCACCGTCCGGTGGCGTATCCAGTGCACACGACGGGAGTTGCAGACGTTGTCACCAAAAAGGCAAGAAGTAACGAGTGAAACCATAGAGCTACCGGGGCTGACCGGGCCTGCTGAGATCATCATCGACGAGTGGGGCGTGCCACATATCTATGCGGCGAGCACCTATGACGCCTTCAGGGTGCAAGGATTCAATGCTGCTCGCGACCGCCTCTGGCAGATTGATTTTTGGCGTCGGCGAGGGTTGGGTCGGCTGTCTAGCGTCTTCGGTGAGAAGTACGTCGAGAGAGACCGCGCTGCGCGTCTCTTCCTCTTCCGTGGAGACCAGCACGCCGATTGGCTCTCCTATGGCTCAGACACGAAGCGCGCCACTACTGCTTTCGTGGACGGCATCAACGCCTTCATCGAGATGACTCGTGAGGATCCCAGTCTGCTGCCGGAGGAGTTCACGGAGATCGGGTACGAGCCGGAACTCTGGGAGGCTGCCGATGTATCTCGAATCCGCAGCCACGGTCTCTTCTATAACGTGCGCGAAAAGGTCAACCGGGCGTTGACGATCCGCGATCATGGCGGCGATATCGAAGAGTTGCGTCGACGGCGAGAGCCGCACAACGACCTCACCATTCCTGAAGGTCTCGATGTCAGCGTCATTCCCGACGACGTTCTGGCTGTTTACGACCTCGCAACGACGCCACCACCCTTCGCCGCGCCTGATCCAGATAGTGCCCAGGGCAAAGTTCTTCCGGAGGGGAGCAACAACTGGGTTCTTGCCGGCGACCGCACTGCCACTGGACGACCGTTGCTCGCGAATGACCCGCACCGGGCGGCAGCGGCGCTTCCGGGACTTCGCTATCTCGCTCATCTGAGCGCCCCCGGCTTCGACGTGATCGGCGGCGGTGAGCCAGGTCTGCCCGGCATCAGTATCGGTCATAACGGCCAGATCGCGTTCGGCCTGACGATTTTCGCCATTGATCAGGAAGAACTTTACATCTACGAATTGAACCCCGAGAACCCGCGGGAGTACCGCTATAAGGGCCGCTGGGAGCCGATGAGAGTTGAGCAAGAGATCATCGAGGTTGAAGACGGCGATGATGTCGAGGTAGAACTGGTGTTCACCAGACACGGACCTGTGATTCACATCGATGAGAGCAAAGGCGTCGCCTTTGCCGTTCGTGCGGCGTGGCTCGAACCCGGTATGGCTCCATACCTCGGGAGCATGGACTATATGCGGGCCAAGAACTGGGACGAGTTCCTCGGTGCTATGAACAGGTGGGGTGCCCCTCCCGAGAACCAGCTTTACGCGGACACCGACGGCAACATCGGCTGGAAGACAGGCGGCCTGACGCCCATTCGACCCAACTGGGACGGAACCTTGCCTGTGCCCGGGGACGGGAGATACGAGTGGGCGGGCTTTTACGACATGGACCAATTGCCGGGCGATTTCAACCCCGCCAGCGGTTGGCTGTCCACCGCGAATGAGATGAACCTCCCAGAGGATTTCCCTCGCGAACGACACATTACGTATGACTGGTATGCCCCCTACCGCAAACATCGCATTGACGAGGTCCTGGGGGAGTGGACGAATGCGAGCGTCGAGGACATGGTCACCCTGCAGAACGACTACCTCAGCATCCCGGCGCGACGCATCACCAATGCCGTCCGGATGCTACCTATCGACGATCCCAGTCAGGTGGACGGTCTTGCCCTCCTCTTGAACTGGGACAACGTTCTGAGCGCTGAGTCTCCTGCGGCGGCACTGTTCGAGGTGTGGTATCGCCGGCATCTGCGCCCCGCCCTGCTTGCCAAGGCGGTCAACGAACTGACAGGAGTGAGCGACAACGCAGAGGTCTTGAAAAGGATCGCAAACAAGGAAGACCTCCTCGCGGACGCTCGTATCGACCTCGAATTGATGGAAAACCCCGGTCAGAGGCTCGGACAAGATCCAGCGGGCTTCCTCGCAACGGCGGTTGTGGATACCCTCCGCGCAGCCATCGCGGACCTTGAGAGCTTGCTGGGCACTGATCGCAGCGCCTGGGCGTGGGGTCGGCTTCATCTAGCGCGGGCGTCCCACCCGCTGAAGGCAATCATGCCGGGAGTCGACGAGGCGAATCTCACGGTCGGCCCCCTGCCACGAGGCGGAAGTGGCGACACCGTCGGAAACACCGCTTACGGTCCGAACTTCGTCCAGAGCGCTGGGTCGACGTTCCGTGTGGCCATCGACGTGGGTGACTGGGGTTCTTCTCTTGCCATGAACGCCCCGGGCCAGTCGGGCAACATGCATAGCCCGCACTACCAGGACCTGTTCGAGATGTGGGCCCGCGGCGAGGCCTTTCCGTTGTTGTATACACGGGAAAGCATCGAAGCGGCCGCAGAGCACGTCATCAGCCTCAACCCTCCGCAAGTAATCAACTAAGGAAAGGAACACAAGATGGGACATCTTCAACTCCCCGAGGGCAAGAAAATCGCCGTCAACCTTGGCACAGACTTCGACGCGCAGGCACTGTGGCTCGGAGCGTTCAACAGGCCAAGCCCCGCGCAAATGGCGCGAGGTGAGTTCGGCGCCGAGGTCGGCGTGCCCAGACTCCTCGACCTCTATGACCGATTCGAGGTGAAGTCGACGTGGTTCACCCCGGGGCACACTGTCGACACCTTCTCCAAGCAGTGCATGCAGGTACTTGACCGGGGGCATGAGTTCGGCCACCACGGCTACTATCACGAGATTCCGCCCGGAATCACGCGGGACACCGAAAAACGGCTCATGGAGTTGGCTTTCGATTCCTTCAAGAAAGTTCTCGACCTGCGGCCGGTCGGTTATCGCTCCCCCTACTGGGACTACAGCGACAACACGCTCGACCTCGTCGAGGAATTTGGGTTCAGATACGACAGCAGCCTCATGGCGCGAGACCTCGTTCCGTACTACCCTCGCCGGTGGCAGGTCCGTTGGGAACAAGGGAACATCCCCGGCAAGGCGAGCCATGTGCTCGAAGTCCCCGTCAACTGGTACCTGGACGACTTCCCGCCTCTCGCCTACACCGGAGCTCAGGCAGGCATGCAGGACACCGAGACGATCCTTCGTCGGTGGACCGACATCTTCGACTATGCCTACGACAACGTCGAGAACCCGGTCTACGCCACTTGCGTACACCCGCAAATCATCGGGCAGGCGCACCACATGATGTGGTACGAGCGACTCATCGAGCACATCGCGTCGAAAGATGGGGTGTGGTTCGCAACGCTTGACGAAATCACCGCGGCCTGGGTCGACGACGAAGAAGACCTCCGACTACAGGCGCTCCCGGATGTCCGAGGCGTAGAGGCGCCCCCATCCGATTCGAGCTTCGCAAGGGCCGCCGCAGCCGCCAACTGACAAGTAGAACTGTCTGAAGAACGAGTAAAGGGGGAGCGGCGGTTCGGTGTGCCCCGCCGAGCCGCTGCTTCCCCGAGTGCGTCCGACACCAAGAATCTCCGTAGCTGGGTCACCTTCGCCTTGCCGACCCAAAGGAATCCCGAGTAGCGCTCGCTTCTTACGATGGCGTGATCGGTCGCCGCGTCCGCGCTCCTGCTTGCAGGATGCTCATCGTCGAGTTCACGCACTGGTGACGACACATCGCCCGCCTTGCACCGGTTGTAGCGCCCTCGAAGATCGTCTGCGCCGGAATGAACTATCCAGCCCACCGTGGGGAGATGCGACGAGTAAACGATGGGCATCCCGCAGGCGCGTGGCGCCCGGAAGTGGCACCGCGCGCTGTGGCATCCGTTACATGCTGTCGAGCGGTGCACCCGCCCGGTGAAGCGCTGCCTCGAGCAGCTCGAGGTCGATGCGGGCGTGCTCACGTGCGATCGCGCTGGCGGCATCCGCCTGGGCGTCGC
>NZ_JAODMP010000040.1 GCF_025464835.1 Mycetocola sp.
CATTTCAAGGGTTAGCTCGTCATGGTTCCGCAGGAAGGTGCCCCACTGCGCGCCCTCGGGAATGTCGGGCGTGTCCTGCATCGTCTCGATGATGGGGGCGGCCTTTTGGTCCCGAAGCGCGTAGTACAGCCGCGGCATGATCGGGAAGTGGAACGCCATGTGGCACTCGGGTTCGGTTTCCGTTCCGAAATACTCCACCACCTCGTTGGGCGGCTGGTTCGCCTCGGCAATAATGACGCGGCCTGGGTAGCTTTCGTCCACCATAGCCCGGAGCTTGCGGAGGAACTCATGGGTAGCCGGCAGGTTCTCGCAGTTCGTCCCCTCTTCCTCGAAGAGGTAGGGGATGGCGTCGGCCCTGAATCCGTCGATGCCCTGGTCCAGCCAGAACCGCACGACGTCGAACATGGCCTCCTGGACGGCCGGGTTCTCGAAGTTCAGGTCCGGCTGGTGGCTGAAGAACCGGTGCCAGAAGAACTGGCGCCGGACCGGGTCGAACGTCCAGTTGCTCTGCTCGGTGTCGACGAAGATGATCCGCGCGTCCTGGTACTTCTCGTCGGTGTCGCTCCAGACGTAGAAGTCACCGTACTGGCCGTCCGGGTCTTCGCGGGACTCACGGAACCACTCGTGCTGGTCGGAGGTGTGGTTGAGCGGCATGTCGATGATGATGCGCATGTTCCGCTCGTGCGCTTTCGTCACCAAATCCTTGAACTCGTCGACGGTGCCGAATTCGGGGAGGATCGACCGGTAATCCGAGACGTCATAGCCGCCGTCGCGCAACGGCGATGTGAAGAACGGGGGTAGCCAGAGCGCGTCGACGCCGAGCCACTGCAGGTAGTCAAGCCGGCTGGTCAGACCCTGCAGGTCGCCGGCTCCGTCGCCGTTGCTGTCGACGTACGACCGCACCATCACCTCGTAGAAGATCGCCCGGCGATACCACAGGGGGTCGCGGGCGAGGCCGGGAAGCTGGATGGGCGCGGTGAATGTCACTGGGTACCGATTCCGTGTATTGGGGGGCGAGTGTGAGTGCCCGCCGTCGTCGGTCCGAGTCTAGGGGGAGCATCGTTCGGCGGCCGGGAGCGAAAAGCCTAAACTGGGATTCCCCATGACTGTTCGCTCCCCGTACTCAGCGCGACTCGATCGCATCCCCGTCACTCGGCGATCCGTCCGCACCGGCCAAAGCCTCACCAGGTACTGGGAATACGGGGACCCCGGCGACCAGCCGACGATTGTCATGGTCCATGGATTCCGCGGCGACCACCACGGTCTCGAACCGGTCGTCGCTCACCTCGAGGGCTTCCACATCCTCAGCCCTGACCTTCCGGGGTTCGGCGAGTCGGAGCCGCTGGGGAACGTCCACGACATCGATGGGTACGCAGCCTGGCTGAACGAGTTCGTGTCGTCGGTCGATCTGGCTGAGCCGCCGGTGATCCTCGGCCACTCCTTCGGGTCGATCGTGGTGTCGGCTGCGCTGGCCCGCACCGGGCTGCGGGCACCCCGGGTGATCCTGGTCAACCCGATCGCTGCGCCAGCCCTGGCAGGGCCGCGCGGCATCCTGACCCGGCTGGCTGTCTTCTATTACCGGATGGGCGCCTGGCTGCCCGAACGACTCGGTTTCGCGCTGCTGCGCAACCGTGCGATCGTGCGCATGATGAGCGTGACCATGGCGAAGACGAAGGACAGAGGCCTGCGCCGCTGGATCCACAACCAGCACGACCTTTACTTCAGTGCGTTCGGCAACCGGGGGGTCGTGCTCGAAGCGTTCAGAGCATCCGTCGGTAATGACGTCAGCGAGTTCGCCGCAGGCATCGTCGACCGCACACTGCTCATCGCTGCCGACCAGGACGACATCACCCCGATCGCGGCACAACGCTCACTGGTCGATCTGTTCCCGGCCGCGACCCTCGAAATCCTCCCCGGCGTCGGTCACCTGATCCACTACGAGGTTCCCGGTCAGGCGGCGGAGCTCATCCGTCGCTTCCTGGCGGATGACCCCGCATGAAGCTCGTCGTCGACTGCCGCTGGGTGACGGACGACCCGGATGACCAGCTCAGCCGCATGACCAACGGGATCGTCCACGCCCTCGCTGAACGCCGCCCATTCGTGATGATCGTCGACCCGACGACAGCCCTGGACCGGCTGCCAGCACTGCCATGGGAGCTGCTTCCGTCGCCGTACAGTCCGGCCGAGTTGTTCACGGGGAAAAAGCTCAACAGCATCGGCGCCGACGTCGTCCTCACAGCGGCACCCGGGCTCATCGGGATCGGGCGCCGCTTCAGTCTGCTCGTCACCGGCGGGACGCCGCAGCCAGCGGAGAACGCTCACCGGCTGCAACACCTGCGCACCTGGCCATGGCGATCCAGATTTTTCCGCAGCAGGATGATCCGCTCGGCCGATGTGGTCCTCGGCGTGTCAGGAGCACAACAGCGGGTCCTGCTCGGCGAAAGCACCACCAACCAATCCGTCGTCACCCTGCACACCGACGATGCGGCGAGCGCGTCGCCCGACGCGTGGCGGGGGGCGGCTGAGCAGCTCGATGCCCTCATCGACGAGGTCTACACCTCCGCCCGGGCGAGACGGGATGCCGCCGGGAGCCGCTGAGCCCCGCGCACAGCAGGTGGCAGGCGACGCGGCGGATCACGCTGCCGGAGAAGTCGCTGTACACGTGCAGGCGGCATCCGAGGTGATGAGGGCATGGACCTCCTCGTGCTCGGTGGAAGCGACTTCGCCGGGCGTTCCCTTGTGGCCGATGCCCTGGCCGGGGGCTGGAACGTCACCACTCTCCACCGCGGCAGGAGGGAGCCGGCGGCAGGCGTGACGGCGCTCGTCGGCGACCGACCGACGCCAGGGGGGAACTGGCTGCCCCGGGCGACCGGGAATGCGACATCGTCGCAGACACCTGGTCGTGGGCTCCGTCCACTGTCAGAAACTCGGCCGCCAGGCTCGCTGAGCGCGCGGCCGTTATCGCTTCATGTCGAGCCGGTCGGTGCACGCCTATCCACAGCCGGCCGGCAGCGCCGAGGATGCGGCCGTCGTCGATGCCGTCTCGTCCTCGCACGGCCCCGTCTGATCGACGGGCCTCATGAGGACATCGGCCGGCTGCCGTGGCGGCTGTCCCGCATCGCCAGGGGCGGCGACGTCCCCGCTCCGGCTGACCCGGGCAACGGGATCCAGCTCATCGACGCACGAGGCCCGCGGCCTGGACTCCGACAGCCGCCGCCAACGGTGCACACGGGCCGGTTCACGTCGTCAGCCCCGTCGGGTTCGCGACGATGGGCGAGCTTCTCGCCGCGTGCGTGGCCACGACCGGGTCCCCGGCCCGCCTGCGGCGGGAGAACTCCGAAACCCTTCTCGCGACAGGCGTCGAACCGTGGGCGGACCTGCCGGTGTGGTTCCCGCAGGGGGAGGCGCAGGACACGATGCACGGCGCGAGATGTCTCACGCGCGCTGGCGACAGGGCTCACAACTGCCGCCCGGGGTCCGAGACCGTCTCCGACATCTGGGGCGTGGCTTACAGGCAGCGGCTGCGTGCCCCGCAGCGCCCGGACAGGCCCCGGTGGGTCTCCGTCTTGAGGTCGAGGCGCGGATTCTCGCCGCACTGCGACGGCGTCAGTCCAGGAGACGATCGGCGAGCGCCGCGAGGGTCTCCGACGCACCCGAGTCCAGTTTCACGGTGGCGCGGGAATCGCCTTTCGTCTCACCCCGGTTGATGATGACGATGGGGAGCTTGTTCCTCCTGGCATGTTCAAGCAGGCGGATGCCTGAATTCACGACCAGCGAGGAACCGGCGATGACGAGTGCGTCAGCCTGACCGACCAGAAAACGGGCTTCGGCGAACTTGTCCGTGGGCACGAACTCACCGAAGAACACGACGTCCGGTTTCAGCGGGCCGCCGCAGACTGAGCATGCCGGCGCGATGAAGTCGTCGACGTTGCTGATCTCGGCGTCACCGTCGGGGTTCAGGGTGACGGCATCCGGTCGTGCCAGCCACGCGTTCTCTCGGTCGATGCGTGCGGCGATGCTCGAGCGGGCGTACGTCTGTCCGCAGTCCAGGCAACTGACCCGGTCCAACGAACCGTGCAGGTCGACGACCCGACGGGATCCGGCGCGAATGTGGAGCCCGTCGACGTTCTGGGTGACCACGCCTGGAACGAGGCCGGCCTCTTCCAGCGTCGCGAGCATCCGGTGCCCGGCGTTCGGCCTGGCCGCATTGAACAGGGCCCAGCCCAGGTGGCTGCCTGCCCAGTACCGCTTGCGTGACGCGTCATCGAACAGGAACTGCGAAACCGTCATCGGCGTGCGCTTCGGCGCGCCGGCGCCGCGGTAGTCGGGGATACCGGAGTCGGTGCTCACACCAGCCCCGGTGAGGACAGCGAACGTGCCGCCGGACAGGACGGCGTAGGCTCGATCGAGTCCGCGTTCGTCCAACTCCGGCGTCGATCCGGTGATCATGGTCATAAGGCCTTTCGAATACCCGCGCCTGCCTCGAGGGTAAACAATTCACATGTCCGAATTGTTTCGCACGACGCCACCGGCCCGGTTTGTGAGAATACGCCACCACTCGAAGGAACCCCTGTGCAGATCGTCCCCATCTCGAATCTCGACGTCGATGGCCTCTCCGACTATGCGCGGCTCACCGACGTGGCGCTGCGGCGGGTGCAGGAACCGCAAGGCGGCCTGTACATCGCCGAATCACACAAGGTCATCGCACGGGCGATCGCGGCCGGGCACCAACCCCGCTCGCTTCTGCTGCAGGAACAGTGGCTGCCGGATGTCGCACCGCTGCTGGAGCGGTTCCCGGATGTTCCTGTCTATGTCGGCCCATCGGATCTGCTCGAGGAGCTGACCGGATACCACATGCACCGCGGCGCCCTCGCCGCCATGCACCGGCCGGCGCTGCCCCGCATGGAGGACCTCCTGGCGGATGCCACCCGCGTGGTCATCCTCGAGGACATCGTCGATCACACCAATGTCGGTGCGATCTTCCGCTCGGTTGCCGGGCTCGGTGCGGATGCGGTGCTCATCACGCCCCGCTGCGCCGACCCCCTCTATCGCCGCAGTGTGCGTGTGAGCATGGGAACGGTGCTTCAGGTCCCGTGGACCCGCATGCCGGAATGGCCAGAGGCTCGGCGCATCCTCGACGCAGCCGGGTTCCACGTCGCCGCGCTGGCCCTTGACGACCGGGCGGTGACTCTCGACCGGTTCGCCGCGCATCCGCCCGAACGAATCGCCGTGACGCTCGGCACCGAGGGCGACGGCCTGAGCAGGCAGGCCCTGGAAGCCGCCGACTCGACGGTGGTCATCCCGATGCTGCACGGAGTGGATTCGCTCAACGTCGCGTCCGCGAGCGCGGTGGCGCTGTGGGCCCTCCGCGAGGGCACTGTGGCAGCCGGCTGAGCGTCGATCGTCGTCGGGGAACCACCGGTGGTCCGCCGGTAGGATTGGCCGGTGCCGAACTCCCGCCCCTCCGCTTCCGAACGGGTTCACCGACGCAGACCGGTAGCGATCTTCGGAATCCTCGCCGTCGGGCTGCTCGTCTTCGGTTACGTCTCGCTTGCCGTTCTCCGCCCCATCCCCGCGAACGCAGCACAGCTGGAGACGACCGCTCCGATCAGCCAGCCGGCGACACCGCTTCAGTGGCCCGATTACGGTACGGGAGCGATCGGCGCCGTCGGCATCGACGGCGTCCTCGGGAACTCAGGCGGCCAGCAGCCCACACCGATGGCGAGCATCACCAAGACGGTGACCGCGCTCGTCGTGCTCGCCAAAATGCCTCTCGAGGCGGGCGAGAACGGCCCTGAACTGACCTTGACCGAGGCGGACGCTCGGATCTACTCGCAAACCATCGCCGAGGGAGGATCAGCGGCGCCGGTGGCCCCCGGGTCGGTGTTCACCGAACGTCAGCTGCTGCAGGCGATGATGCTGCCATCAGCCAACAACTACAGCATCACCCTGGTGACCTGGGCGTTCGGCTCGATGCCGGCGTTCCTCGCCGCAGCCAGCGACTGGCTGGCGGCGCACGACCTCGCCGGTACTCACCTCGCCGACTCCAGCGGGCTCGACAGCGACAGCCGCTCCACCCCTGCTGACCTCGTCGCGATCGGCACGCTCGCCCTCGCCCACCCGGTTCTCTCCGAGATCGTCGAAGAGAAATCCGCTGTGCTGCCGGTCATCGGCGAGGTCGAGAACACCAACAAACTGCTCGGAAGCAACGGCGTCATCGGTCTGAAGACCGGGACGACCCGCGACGCAGGCGCCTGTCTGCTTTTCGCGGCAGAAACGACCGTCGGTAGCGAGAAGATCACGTTTGTCGGCGTGATCCTCGGCGCCCCCAACCACCGCCAGCTGAACCAGGCCGTCACCGCGTTGATCGCCAGCGCGACCGCCGGGTTCCACGAAGTCCAGCTCGTCGAAACCGGGGACGACTTCGGCAGCTACACGACTCCGTGGGGCGCGACCTCCGACATCGTCGCCGCGGAATCGGCAAGCATCCTCGTCTGGCAGGATGCGCCGGTGACGGTGACCTCGACGGCAACCGCTCTGGAAACCGGGGAGGATGGGCGCGAAGTGGGGTCCGTGAGGTTCGAACACGACGGCGAGAGAATCACCGTTCCGCTCGTCCTCGAGGACGAGCTGGAAGGACCTGACCTCGGCTGGAAGCTCTGCCACCCGTTCGGCTGACGCCTTCCGTTCACTCGTCGGCGCGGCTGTACCGTGAAGCGACCGGTCGTTTCGCCGTGATGAAGTCGCCGGAGGACTGGGAACGGATGCGACGAAGCACCCACGGCACCAGGTACTCACGGGCCCAGACCAGGTCGGATGCCCGCGCCTGGCGCCACGTCGACAGCGGCACCGGTTCGGGTCGAAGCGGCTTCAAGTCGTTCTCGACCGCGAGCGCGGCCAGTACCATCCTGGTGACCGTGTGGTGACCGAGGGAGTTCAGGTGCAAGCGGTCAGTCGACCACATGCGGGCGTCCTGAACGTCGCTCAGTGACCACATGTCGGCGACGATGCAGTCGTACTTCGCGGCGATCGCGCGAAGATTCTCGTTGTAGATCGCGATCTTGCCCCGGATGCCCCGGAAGAGGGGTGAAAATCCCACGTCGACCCCGGTGAACAGGACGATCGTGGCGTTGTCCCTCCCGAGCCGGGCGATCGCGTCGTCCATGCGGGCGGCGGTGATGTCAGGATCCGAGCCGGGGCGGAGAACATCGTTACCCCCGGCGGAAATCGAAATGAGATCGGGATGGAGCTCGAGCGCCGGTTCGAGCTGCTGATCCACGACCTGCGCGATGAGCTTTCCGCGAACGGCGAGGTTCGCGTAGGCGAAGTCCTGGACCCCCTGCCCGAGGACTTCGGCAACCCGGTCTGCCCACCCGCGGTGACCCCCGGGGAGACGCGGCTCAGGGTCGCCGATCCCCTCGGTGAATGAGTCGCCGATCGCCACGAAACGAGACCATCGGTGGGGTGCTGAGACTGCTTCTCCACCGCCGGAAGTGAGGTTCAGGATGTTCTGATCCTGGTTTCGTTCGTCGTTCACGGTCGTCCTCCCATCCGGGGAAGCCTACCCGCCGACGCCACGCCAGGGCAGCCCTCCGGTTCGCCGGATGCGGCGCGAACGGGTAGATTACCGTCAAGTGAGTACAGAGATTTTTGCGGAGGAGCCGGCGAGCATGGACGCCGCATCAGGACTCCGGATCGGAACCTCTGCCGCTGAACATCTTTCGCCCGCGTTCCCGGAGAGGGCCGCATGGGGCACCGTCTCCAAGCTGCGCGCCTGGCAGGAAGAGGCGATCACGACCTACTTCGCGACTGAACCGAAGGACTTCCTCGCGGCGGCGACACCGGGAGCAGGCAAGACCACGTTCGCACTCCGGCTCGCGGCCGAACTGCTCGCCCGCAGGACCGTCGACCGGATCACGGTGGTGGCACCGACGGAGCACCTCAAACGGCAGTGGGCGGATGCCGCGCACCGGGCAGGCATCCGACTCGACCCCACCTTCACGAACGCGGCAGGACGCTACGGGAGGCACTACCACGGGGTCGTCGTCACCTATGCCCAGGTCGCCGTGCGCGCGGCCCTCCATCGGGACATCACCGCGTCGTCGAAGACGCTGGTCATCCTCGACGAGGTCCATCACGGCGGTGACGCCCTGAGCTGGGGCGACGCGATCCGCGAGGCCTTCGACCCGGCCACCCGGCGGCTGTCGCTGACCGGGACACCGTTCCGGTCGGACACGGCGCCGATCCCGTTCGTGAGCTACCTGCCGGACAAGCACGGCATCCGCACCTCGCTCACCGACTACAACTACGGTTACGGCCGGGCTCTCGCCGACGGGGTGGTGCGCCCGGTGATGTTCATGGTTTACGCCGGCCACATGCGCTGGAGAACGAACGCCGGCGACGAAATGGAAGCCAGGCTCGGCGAGGGCAACACCAAGGACATCACCTCGCAGGCCTGGCGCACAGCGCTCGACCCCGCGGGGGAGTGGATCCCCCAGGTTCTTCAGGCAGCCGACCGGAGGCTCAGCGAGGTGCGTCACGGCATCCCGGATGCCGGCGGTCTCGTCATCGCCACCGACCAGACCTCCGCACGCGCCTACGCCGCGATCCTCAAGGACATCTCCGGCGAGAGCCCGACCGTCGTCCTCTCCGACGAGAAGGAATCCAGCGATCGGATCGATGAGTTCTCCAGCGGGACCAGCCGCTGGATGGTCGCCGTCCGCATGGTCTCCGAGGGCGTCGACGTTCCGCGGCTTGCCGTCGGCGTGTACGCGACGAGCGCGTCGACACCGTTGTTCTTCGCACAGGCGATCGGCCGGTTCGTGCGCGCACGTCGCCGCGGTGAGACGGCATCCGTCTTCCTCCCCGACGTTCCCAACCTGATGAACCTCGCCAGCCAGCTCGAACTGGAGCGCGACCACGCCCTTGACCGCAAGAGCGACGGTGAGGGTGAAGGGGACATGTGGAACCCCGAAGACGCGATGGTCGCCGAAGCGAACCGCGAGGCGAAGGGCTCCGATGCGCTCGGCGACGACTTCAAGTACGAAGCGATGTCCTCGTCGGCCACCTTCGACCGGGTCGTCTACGACGGAGACGAGTTCGGCCAGTGGGCCGAACCCGGCACCGAGGAGGAACTGGACTTCATCGGCCTGCCTGGGCTGCTGGAGCCCGAGCAGGTGCACGAACTGCTCACCCAGCGCCAAGCGCGCCAGGCGAAGCGCTCATCGACGAAGGCTCAGCAGGTCCAGGCGGAACCGTCGACCGATGTCCCACCGCCCCTGTACCGCACGCTCAAAGAGCAGCGCAGCCTGCTGAACAGCCTCGTCGGCCTCTACGCGAAGACCGTCGGCCAGCCACACGGGCTCGTGCACGCCGAGCTACGGCGGATGTGCGGTGGCCCCGCTGTTCAGCAGGCAAGCGTCACCCAGCTGCAGTCCCGCATCGAATGGCTGCGAAAGAAGATGAACGGCCGCCGCTGAGCCGGACGGCAGCAGAGCCCTGTTCTTCGGCTAGAAAGGCACCACCTTCCGGGAGCGGGCGCCGCCGAGCGTCTGGCGCGCTACGTCACATTGCGTGACCGAATGGGCCAATACCTCTCGCTGGACGTATACCTTCGCAGCATGACGAGCATGACGAGCATGACGGCCGAGGCAACGAGGGAGAACCCGTGGAGCAGCCAGGTCGGCCCGACGGGCCGGCTGATCGTCTTGTCGCCTAGGGTGGCGCAGGAGTGCTCGTTCGACCCCGCGCCCGGGATTTTCATGACTTCTCGCATGACTCGGTGGTCCGTGGCCGTAGAGGAGTGCCGCTGTCGCCGGGGTCGATTTTTCCGCGAACGGACGGAGAAGGCCGCCCAGACCGGAGACAAGGCTCTTCTCGTCGTGAGGGTCGGCCGTGAGGTTCTCGCTGCCGCCATGGTGAAGGAAACGTTGGAAGGGGATCGCGTTCAGATCAGCCTCTCGCCGGACAAGAGCGCCCAGACGTCGTCGACCGAATCCACGAAGGGTGAGGTAGCCACCGGCTGGGACCCGCCGGACATGATTCCCGATCCGCGGGTGCCTGACCCTACTCGCGCAGAGCCCTGCTCAGACGCAGCGGCTGACACCGTCGGGCCAGAATTCATGCGATCGAGTTGTGTGGCTCGGACCAGTCGCTGACGGGTTAACCAAGAAGAGCCGGACCATTTCTGGTCCGGCTCTTCTTCTGTCTCAACACAGTGTGCGCGAAGGGGGACTTGAACCCCCACGCCCGTAAGGGCACTAGCACCTCAAGCTAGCGCGTCTGCCATTTCCGCCACCCGCGCATGTGTTCGGCACCGTAGTATTACCGGCGCCGAGGTAAAACTTTAGCACGGATTTTGGGCACTGATTGCACGTCCGCGAAGAGACGGGAACGGTAGCGTTGGGGGCATGCTCTCCGCCGCTAGCAGTCCAGCCCAAACCCCAGACGAACTCGATGAAACCGTGAGCGTGGCTCGCGACCTGATCCGCATCGACACCACGAACTACGGCGAGGGACGCTCGAAGGGTGAGACAGCGGCCGCTGAATACGTCGCTGAATACCTGCGAGATCTGGGGCTCGAACCGGAACTGTTCGACTCGGAACCCGGGCGCACGAGCGTTATCGCGCGCATCGCCGGCCGGGACAGCAGCCGGGGGGCACTCGTCGTCCACGGCCACCTCGATGTCGTGCCCGCCGACCCCGCCAACTGGAGCGTCGACCCGTTCGCTGGGGAGATCAAAGACGGGATGCTGTGGGGCCGCGGCGCCGTCGACATGAAGAACATGAACGCGATGATCCTCACCGCCGTCGCGGAACTGCTGAGGGCGGGGGAGCAGCCCGCCCGTGACCTCATCCTCGCGTTCTTCGCCGACGAGGAGAACGGCGGCGTGTACGGTTCGCACTACCTCGTCGACACCCGCCCTGAACTGTTCGCCGGAGCCACCGAAGCGATCAGCGAGGTCGGCGGATACTCGATCACGATCGACGGCAAACGTGCCTACCTCGTGCAGACCGGCGAGAAGACCCTGTTGTGGGTGAAGCTCATCGCCCGCGGCCCCGCCGCGCACGGCTCACGCGTGGTCCCCGAGAACGCGATAACCCGGCTCGCCGAGGCCGTCGCCGTTGTGGGCAGGCAGGACTGGCCGATCCGGCTCACCGCGACCACCACGGCGCTGCTGGGGGAGGTGGCGCGCATCCTCGGCGTCGAACCACAGGCGCTCGGGCCGGACGAACTCGCCCTCGCGACCGGGACGGCATCCGGGTTCATCCAGGCGTCGCTCCGCACGACGACCAACCCGACCGTGCTCACCGCCGGCTACAAGCACAACGTCGTTCCGGACACCGCCGAAGCGCTCGTCGACATCCGCACGCTTCCCGGCGAAGAGGATGCCGTCCTGGCCGCCGTGCAGGAACTCGTCGGCCCCGACATCGAGATCGAGGTGATGCACCGCGACGTCGGCCTGGAGAACGACTTCTCCGGCCCGCTCATCGACGCCATCCGCGGAACCCTTGCCGATCATGACCCGGGAGCCGAGGTCCTGCCGTACCTGCTGCCGGCTGGGACCGACAACAAGGCGCTCTCCAAGCTTGGCATCGTCGGGTACGGTTTCGCGCCGCTGCGCCTGCCTGAGGGCCTCGACTTCCCTGCGATGTTCCACGGGGTCGACGAACGCGTCCCTCTGGACGCATTAGTCTTTGGCAGGCGGGTTCTTACGGATCTCCTCCGCAGCTATTAGATTTTGAACGGCAGGAACTTCTTCACCCGTGGACCTTCTCAACGCGATCATCCTTGGCCTCGTGCAGGGCCTGACCGAATTTCTCCCCGTCTCCTCCAGCGCACACCTTCGTATCGTCGGAGAGTTCCTCGGCACAGGCGAAGATCCCGGGGCACGGTTCACGGCGATCACCCAGATCGGCACCGAGCTTGCCGTCATCATCCTGTTCTGGGGTGACATCGTCCGGATTCTCGGAGCCTGGTGCAAAGCGCTCGTCGGCAAGATCCCGCGCAATGACCCTGACGCCCGGATGGGCTGGCTGATCATCCTCGGCTCGCTCCCGATCGCGGTGTTCGGGCTGCTCTTCCAGGACCACATCGAAACGACGCTCCGGTCGCTGTGGTTCACCGCGTCCATGCTGATCGGGTTCGGCATCCTCCTCGGCATCGCCGACTGGATCGGGCGGAAGAAGCTCAAACTCGGGAACCTCGGCTACCGGCACGGCATCATCTTCGGCCTGGCCCAGGCACTCGCCCTGATTCCGGGAGTGTCCCGCTCCGGCGGTACCATCACCGCCGGGCTGTTCCTCGGCTACAACCGGGCGTCCGCGGCCCGCTACGCGTTCCTCCTCGCGATTCCCGCCGTCCTCGGCAGTGGCTTGTACCAGGTGTACAAATCCGTCGCGCTTCCGTGCGTCGAAGGAGCCACCAATTGCAAACCGGAGGTCTACGGCCCGCTGGAGACGCTCGTTGCGACGGTCGTGGCCTTCGTCGTCGCCATTGTCGTGATCAAGTTCTTCATGATCTATATCTCGAAGCGGAGCTTCCTGCCGTTCGTGATCTACCGCATCGCACTCGGCCTTGTCCTGTTCGTGCTGCTCGGCACCGGCGTCCTCGTCGCCGTCTAAAGCAGAAGCGAGACACCGAAAACGGCTCGTCGATCGGCCGTTCCGGCTTCTCAGCGAGCCTTTTTCGGTTTCTCGTCGGCGGTGACGCTACCGGCGGGAACCCCGCACTTTCAGGGGCGTCCGCCGTGACCCGCCGACCGGATTAGGCTGGGACGGTGAAGGCATGGAACAGACCCGAGATCCCCACCCTTCCCGGCCTCTCAGCGGTGCCGTGCCTTTATGACACGTCGACGCGCGGGCTCGTGGAAGCGCACACCGGCGACACCGCGCGACTCTACGTCTGCGGCATCACCCCGTACGACGCCACCCACATGGGCCATGCCGCCACGTATCTCGCGTATGACACGTTGCAAAGGGTCTGGCTCGACGCGGGCCTCGAAGTGCACTTCGCACAGAACGTCACGGACATCGACGACCCGCTTCTCGAGCGGGCCGCGGAAACCGGGGTGGACTGGCAGGAGCTCGCTGAGAGCCAGGTGGAATTGTTCCGGCGCGACATGGAAGCTCTGAGCATCCTCCCGCCCGAGGACTACGTCGCCGTGACCGAGGTGCTCGACGAGATCGCCGAAGCCGTTCGCCGGCTGCTCGTCGCCGGGGTGGCCTACGAGGTCCCCACGCCTGAAAGCTCCGCCGGATCGGACATCTACTTCGACAGCGCGGCGACAGACGGTGTCTGGACGCTCGGTAAGATCAGCAATCTCGACCCGGCGGCGATGGAAGAACTGTTTCGAGAACGCGGCGGTGACCCGGACCGTGAAGGCAAGCGGGACATCCTTGACCCGCTGCTCTGGCGGGCCGCCCGTGATGGCGAACCCTCCTGGGCGAGCTCGGTCGGTGCCGGACGCCCAGGCTGGCACATCGAGTGCTCCGTCATCGCCCTGATGGAACTCGGACGGGACTTCACCGTGCAGGGCGGTGGTTCAGACCTCATCTTCCCGCACCACGAGATGAGCGCAGGGCACGCTGCCGCGTTGAGCGGACATCCGCTCGCCCGGGTGTACAGCCACACCGGCATGGTCGCCTATCAGGGTGAGAAGATGTCGAAGTCGCTCGGCAACCTCGTGCTCGTGTCCAGGCTTCGGTCTGCCGGGGTCGACGCACGCGCCATCCGCCTGACCCTCCTCGCACACCATTACCGCTCGGACTGGGAGTGGAGCGACGAGGCACTCGAGACGGCCGAGGACCGGCTCAGCACGTGGTCCGCCCGTCTCTCCGGCGACGCCGACCTCGGGACGGCATCTTCCCGCGAAACGCTGGCCGCAATACGGGAGTCCCTCCGCATCGACCTCGACACGCCGAAGGCCCTCGCCGTGGTGGACTCAGCCGTCGCCATCGGCGTCGACGACCCGGCACTGTTGCGCCGCGCTGTCTCAGCGCTTCTCGGCGTCGACCTCTGACCGAGAACGCCGCCACGGATCCGGCATCAGGGCCACAAATTCAGGAGAACTGACCCGACACGCCGTGCAGGCAGCTGCTCAGACGGCGTGTCGCAACAGATCTGCTGAATGTGAGCGGCGTACCTGAGTTTGAGGTTGGGCTGCTGGCGCCCGCGGATGTGGGTCGATCAGCGGGGGATCGGCGGTTCGTTGCGCCCATCGCCCTTGCCGTCGGCCGAGCGTCTCAGGTAACGCTCGAACTCCTTCGCGATCGCCTCGCCGCTGGCTTCAGGTGACTCGACGGTGTCACGCGCCTGCTCCAGCTGGCGGATGTACGCTGCCATGTCCTCGTCCTCGCCCGCGAGGACGTCGATGCCTTTCTCCCACTCGGCGGCCTCCTCGACCAGATCTCCGCGTGGGATGACGACGTCGACGATCTCCTCGAGCTTGTCGATGAGCGCGAGCACCGCCTTCGGTGACGGCGCGTTGTGCACGTAGTGCGGGACGGATGCCCAGATGGCCACGGTCGGAATGCCCGCGTCCTCCGCGGCCTCTGCCACAACGCTGAGAATGCCGACCGGGCCCTCGTACATACTCCGTTCGATCTGCAACTCCGCCCGCACCTCCTGGTTCTCGCTCGAGGTGAAAATCGAGATCGGACGGGTGTGCGGCACGTCGGCGAGCATCGCTCCGAGGAACACGACGGCGGAGATGTCCGCTGCGAGAGCGGCATCCACGATCTCCGCGGTGAACGCCTTCCAGCTGCGAGACGGCTCAACGCCGACAAGGAGGTAGATGTTGCCGCCGTTGTCGCCTGAGACGTTGAGGTCGGCGTCGTCGGCGAGGGGTTCTGCCGCAGGGAGGGGTGCTGATGGCCCGTACATCGTCGTGGTCGGCCAGCTGAGGCGGCGCCTGGCGTCGTCGTCGATGCCGATCACTGGGCGGTTGAACTGGTAGTCGTAGTACAGTTCAGGGTCCAGTTCGAGCATCGGCGCCACGTCGAGCTGTTCCTGGAGCACCCGGACGGCGCCTGTCGCGGCTTCTCCGGCGTCATTCCAGCCTTCGAACGCGACAACGAGAAGTCGACCCTTGAGCAAGAGTTCCCCAATTCTGTGAATTGTGCCCGCATGGTGACACGGGCGTCTTCCAAGAATAGGCGCAGTCCGTTCCCGGGTAGCATTGAAACCCGTGACTACACAGCTTCCCGCCGCCGTCCTCTGGGACATGGACGGCACACTCGTCGATACCGAACCGTACTGGATCGCTGCAGAGACGGACCTCGTCGAGTCCTTCGGCCACACCTGGACCTACGAAGACGCCATGACGCTCGTCGGCTCCGGGCTGTGGGAATCCGCGCGGATTCTGCAGGCGCACGGCGTCGAGATGCCCGAAGACGACATCGTGCAGCACCTCACCGGTCGGGTACGTGACAGGCTCACAACCGACGGCGTCCCGTTCAGGCCCGGCGCCCGCGAGCTGCTCAAGGAGCTCCGCGACCTCGGGGTGAAAACCGCCCTCGTGACCATGTCCGTCCGGGCTATGGCTGAGCAGGTGCTCTCGCACCTCGACTTCGCGGCGTTCGACGTCCTCGTCCCAGGCGATGAGGTCGAACACCCGAAACCCCACCCGGAACCGTATTTGCGGGCGGCCTCGCTGCTCGGCGTCGCCATCTCCGACTGCGTCGCCATCGAGGACTCCCGCGCCGGGCTGGCGTCGGCCGTCGCATCCGGTGCCGTGTCGATCGCTGTGCCACACGCGGTGACGATCCCCGAAGCCTCGACTCACACCACCTGGCCCACCCTGGCCGGCAGAACCAGCACCGATGTGACGGCACTCTTCGCCGCTTCACGCAGCGAAGGAATTCCACGATGACCGCACAGATCAACGCCGAGCGCCCCCTCGACGAACGCCCCCAAAACGCTGGACCGTTCCGGGTCGGCGACCGGGTGCAACTCACCGGCCCGAAGGGCAAACGCAACACCATCACCCTCGAGCACGGCAAGGAATTCCATACCCACCGCGGGATCGTCGGGCACGACAGCATCATCGGCCTTCCTGACGGTTCGGTCATCACCACCACCGACGGTATCGAATACCTCGCGCTGCGCCCGCTGCTCGTCGACTTCGTCATGTCGATGCCGCGAGGCGCCGCCATCATCTACCCGAAGGACGCCGCCCAGATCGTCGGTCAGGCCGATATCTTCCCGGGGGCAACCGTCGTCGAAGCGGGAGTCGGGTCAGGCGCGTTGTCGTTGTGGCTCCTCCGTGCCATCGGCCCGACCGGCCGGCTGGAATCCTTCGAGCGCCGCGACGAGTTCGCCGATGTCGCCCGCGGGAACGTGGCCACCTTCTTCGGTTACGACCCGGACAACTGGCGCGTGTCGGTCGGCGACCTCGCCGACACTCTTCCGAACACGGTCGAACCGGCATCCGTCGACCGTGTCGTCCTCGACATGCTCGCGCCCTGGGAGAACATCGACGCCTGCGCCACCGCGATGAAACCGGGCGGAGTGCTCCTCTGCTACGTCGCCACGGTGACACAGCTCTCGCGGGTGGCGGAGGCCATCCGGGCGACAGGTTCGTTCACGAACCCCGAATCGAACGAGACAATCGTCCGCGGATGGCACGTCGAAGGACTGGCGGTTCGCCCTGACCACCGGATGATCGGCCACACCGGCTTCCTCATCACCGCCCGCCGGCTGGCCCACGGCGCCGTCCTCCCCGAACTGAAGCGTCGGCCGAGCAAGTCGGACTTCAGCGACGAGGACGTCGAACTGTGGACGCCCGGCGCGCTCGGCGAACGCAATGTCAGTGCCAAGATTCTCCGTAAGCGGGTTCGCACGGTGAACAACTCGGCGCAGCTCAGCCGATCCAGGTCGTTCGGCGAGGCCGCTGCCGACGGCGCGGAGAGCCCACCGGAACCCGACGAAGCTCCCAGCCACTAAAATAGCCACGCGACCTGGCTCGCATCCGTCCTCCAGCATTGAAGAGAGATCCCGTGCGCAAGGCACCAGCACTGCTCCTGTCCGCCGGCCTGTTGATGGCCACCCTCACCGGCTGCGCCTCCAGCTCAGCGGCGGACGCCTGTGTGCCGAAGGCACCGGGCGGCGCGGCGTCGAAGCTGATCGACGTGTCCGGCTCGTTCGGCTCGGCTCCGAAAGTGGACTTCCCGACACCGGTGAAGGCCACGCACACGGAGCGAAAGGTTGTGATCGAGGGGGACGACGACGGCAACGTTCTCACCGGGGCGCAGAGCATCCGGATGGCCCTGGCCATGTACGACGGTGAAACCGGGGAACCGGTACCAGGAGCGTCGTACGGCGAGCCTGCGCTCTATGCGACGGCGCAACTCAACCCGGAGATCACCACAGCGCTCGAGTGCGTGACGCCCGGATCTCGCATCGCCATGACCGTCCCTCAGGGCGATCATGCCGCCATCCTCGTCGCGGACATCTTCGACGTTTTCCTCGCGAAGGCCGATGGCGCCGACCGGCCCGTGCTGCAACCAGGACTTCCGTCTGTCGTCACCGCTGGGGATGGCACACCGGGTCTCACCATCCCGAAGTCCGACCCGCCGAAGGGACTCGAGGTCGCCGTGCTCAAGGAGGGCGACGGCGAGAAGGTGTCGAAGACCTCCAGGATGGTGGTGCATTACACCGGCGCGCTCTGGTCGGAACGGACGATCTTCGATTCCTCCTGGCAGGCAGGCTCTCCCGCGACGTTCAGTTCCGATGAGATCATCCCCGGCCTCGCGACGGCGCTCATCGGCAAAGAGGTCGGATCCCAGGTCCTCGTGGTCATTCCTCCTGAACTCGGATACGGCGAGCAGGCGAATGCATCGATTCCGGCCAACTCGACGCTCGTCTTCGTCGTCGACATCCTCGGCATCCTGGGCTGAGCCGACGGTCGGTCCCGGCCGGACGCATAGGATGATGTCGTGCCAGAACCCACCGAAACAGCAGCGCAGCGCGTAGCCGTCGAGGAGCGTCTCTTCAGCCTCGTGCTCGCCCTGCTCGCGACCGAACAGGGCCTGACCAAGTCGGAGATCCTCTCGACGGTGCAGGGATACCGGCAGCGTTACTCGGGCTCAGGCGGCAACGCGTCACTCGAGCGCCAGTTCGAACGCGACAAGGACGACATCCGGGAGCTCGGGATCCCGCTCGAGACCGTCGAACCACCGGGGGACCCTGGCAACAACCAGCTCACCCGCTACCGCATTCCTAAAGGGGAATACGACCTGCCCAAGGAGCTCACGTTCTCACCGGCGGAGATCGCCATGCTGTCCCTCGCTGCCACGGTGTGGCGGCAGGGCTCGCTCTCGGCCGAGTCGCGACGCGCGATCCTCAAACTCCGATCGCTGGGGATCGAGTCTGACGAACCGGTGATCGGGTATGCGCCACGGGTGCGGATCCGCGAGAGCTCGTTCGAGCCGCTCAGGCAGGCGCTCGAGCAGCACAACGTTGTCGAGTTCCCGTACCTCAAGCCGGGCGAGTCGACGGCGAAGACGCGAACGGTCGCCCCGCTCGCCCTCGTGCAGCACCATGGTCGCTGGCACCTCTCGGCACACGACCTCACGATCGACGAAGGTCGCACCTTCCTTCTCTCACGGATCGTGGGACCCGTGAAGCCGCTGCAGCGCACCTGGACTCCTCCAGAGCCCGGCGGACACGCTGAACGTTCGCTCCAGGCACTCGACGCCCTGTGGGAATCCCAGCGCGCGGTGATCACAGTGGAACCAGGAACGGATGCCGCCACACGGCTCGTCAAACGCGCGTCCGCCGCGGAGACCGGAACCCTTGAACTGCACTACACCGACGTCGACGTGCTCGCCGATGAACTGGCTGCCTACGGGCCGGAGGTTCTCGTGGAGTCGCCGCAGCGACTCATCGACGCCGTCCTCTCCCGGCACGTGAAGACCGTTCGCGCCCACCGCGGCGGAGTGGGGAAAAACCGTGGCTAAGTACGGGCTTCACGCGAGAGACAAACTGGCGTTCCTCCTCGCCCTCGTTCCCTACCTGATGGACCATGGCCATGTCAGCGTGGCAGATGCCGCGAGGCACTTCGGCGTCGACGAGGAGCAGATCCGCGACTCGGTGCGCCTGATCGCCGTCTCAGGTGTACCGGGAGAGACCAGCTCGTACCAGCATGAAGACCTGTTCGACATCGACTGGGACCTGTTCGAGGAGAACGACGAAATCGTCATCACCCACCTCGTGGCGATCGACGACTCCCCACGGTTTTCGGCCCGTGAAGCCGCCGCGCTCATCGCAGGCCTGCAGTACCTGTCGTCCCTGCCCGAGCAGGCAGACCGGGATGTGCTCGGGTCGCTGATGTCGAAACTCGCGCTCGGTTCGAGCGGGCGCCCCTCAGAAGTGGCCGTCGGTTCGAGTTCCGTTGACACAGCGCTGGCCCGGATCCGCGATTCGGTCGCGGCGGGCCACCGCATCGAATTCGATTACCTCAACTCGCGGGGCGAGTCGGAGAAACGCACCGTCGATCCGTTGCGCATCCAGTCGCTCGACCAGGACTGGTACCTGCGCGGTTGGGATCACCTTCGCCAGGCCGTCAGGACCTTCCGGCTCGACCGGATGAGCAACCTTATCGCGACGGACGAGCCGATCAGCCACCACGCCGCAGAGGTGCCGCTGTCCGAGAGCCTCTTCGAGAGCTCGGACACCGACCTCGAGGTCGTCGTCGAACTGCCGGATGACGCAATCGGGATGATCGCGGATTATCTGACCACGGATGCTCCGGTGCCTGGCAGGAACGGCCGGTCGCGGGTGACGCTTCACGTGGCCCACGATCACGGACTCAAGCGCCTCATCGCGGGCCTCTCCGGAGTGGTGACCGTGATCAGCCCCGACACGGCGAGGACGCACGTGGCCGACTGGGCGCAGGCTGCTCTGGACCGATACGCTGGGCGAACCGACCGGTAGCCCTCACTGGGCCATTATGAGCAAAGCACGGTAAACTTGCCGGACACTCTGGATCAAAGGACATCTCATGGGAATCTTCGGTAACGCGTTCAGCGGGTGGCACCTTCTCGTCATCGTGTTCCTCGTGCTTCTTTTGTTCGGCGCCCCGAAACTCCCTGCCCTCGCGAAGAGCGTCGGGCAGTCGATGAAGATCTTCAAGAGCGAGATCAAAAGCGACAAGTCCGACACGACCGTCGATGACGCCACCGTTCCGCCGGTTCAGCCCGCAGCGACCCAGCCCGTGGCAGACCCCACGGTCGTGAATCCCGGAACGGGCACCCCCGGATCCCAGACGAAGCCGTAGGGCTCATGCCCGCCCGTACCAGACGGGGCAGGAACGCTGACGGCCGGATGTCGCTCGGTGAGCACCTGGTCGAATTGCGCAAACGCCTCTTCATCAGCGCCATCGGCATCGTGCTCGCCATGGTCGGGGGCTTCATCGTCTCTGACTTCGCCATCTCCGCCATGGCAACCCCGATCACCGAGATCGCGCTCGCTCGGGGCCAGGCCCTGCTCAACTTCGACAACGTCACCGGCGCCTTCGACCTTCGGATGAAGGTCGCATTCACGATCGGCATCGTCCTCTCCAGCCCGATCTGGCTCTACCAGATCTGGGCGTTCCTCGTACCTGGGCTCACTCGGAAGGAGATCGGCTACGCGCTCGGCTTCCTGCTCAGCGCCGTCCCGCTGTTCCTCGCCGGTTGCGCTGCCGGCTGGTTCGTCCTGCCACACATCGTCGAACTGATGGTCGGATTCACCCCGACGGATGCCTCCAACTTCTTCAATGCGGGGATCTATTTCGATTTCGTGCTGAAGCTTGTCCTCGCGGTCGGCATCGCGTTCGTCGTCCCGGTGTTCCTCGTGCTGCTGAACTTCGTCGGCGTGTTGAGCGCAGCGACCATCATCAAGTCCTGGCGCGTGGCGATCCTCGTGATCGCATTGTTCTGCGCTATCGCGACGCCCGCGGCCGACGTGGTGTCGATGTTCCTTCTCGCCATCCCGATGATCGTGCTGTATTTCGCCGCGTACGGGGTCGCTTTCCTCCATGACCGCCGCGCCGCCAGGCGCCAGCTCGCCTTCGAGGCAGAATTGGCCTTGTGACCGTCAACCTGTCCCCAGCTGAACGATATGCGGCCTCCCGGCGCAAGACGCCTCTGCTTGACGCCTTCCGTGCGAAGCAGCGTTTCGACCTCGACCCGTTCCAACTCGAAGCCTGTGCGAGCGTGGAGGCGGGCAACAGCGTCCTCGTCGCCGCGCCGACCGGGGCTGGCAAGACAATCATCGCGGAGTTCGCCATCTACGCGGCGATGCAGCGCACCAGGTCGAAAGTGTTCTACACGGCGCCGATGAAAGCGCTGAGCAACCAGAAGTTCAACGAACTGGTCGCCGAGTACGGTGCCGAGTCGGTCGGCCTCCTCACGGGCGACACGAATATCAACGCACGGGCGCGCGTCGTCGTGATGACCACCGAAGTGCTCCGGAACATGCTCTACGCCGACTCGGACCTGCTCGCCGACCTCGCCTACGTCGTCATGGACGAGGTGCACTACCTCGCTGACCGGTTCCGCGGCGCCGTGTGGGAAGAAGTGATCATCCACCTCCCGCAGGAGGTGCGGATGGTCTCGCTGAGCGCGACGGTGTCCAACGCCGAGGAGTTCGGCGACTGGCTCCAGGCCGTCCGCGGCCACACCGAGGTCATCGTCTCCGAGGAACGGCCCGTGCCGCTCGACCAGCACGTTCTCATGCGCGGAAAGCTCGTCGATCTTTTCGCCGCGCCGAGCCTCGCCGAGACGCACTCGGTGAACCCCGAGCTGGTCAGGATGGCACAGTTCGGCGGCCGCTCACTCAACAACAAGCAACACAACGACGTCAGCCGGTACAACGCCAAACGTGGCCAGCGCACACAACAACAGCGGGTGGATCGCGGCCAGGTCATCGAGCTCCTCGACGAGCACCACCTGCTCCCGGCGATCTTCTTCATCTTCAGCCGGGTGGGCTGTGATCAGGCGGTCACGCAGGTGCTCCGGTCAGGCATCCGGCTCACCGAGGCACACGAACGCGCCGAAATCCGCGAAATCGTCGAGGACCGCTGCTCCGCCCTGCAGGACGAGGACCTCGGCGTGCTCGGGTACTGGGAGTGGCTCGAAGGGCTCGAACGCGGAATCGCCGCTCACCACGCCGGAATGCTGCCCGCATTCAAGGAGGTCGTCGAGGAACTGTTCCGCCGCAAGCTCGTCAAAGCGGTCTTCGCCACCGAAACGCTCGCCCTCGGCATCAACATGCCCGCTCGAACCGTCGTGCTCGAGAAGCTCGAGAAGTTCAACGGTGAAGCGCGCGTCCCCATCACACCGGGGGAGTACACCCAGCTGACCGGCCGGGCCGGTCGCCGCGGAATCGACGTGGAAGGGCACGCCGTCATCGCGTGGCAGGAAGGCCTGCATCCGCAATCGGTCGCGTCTCTCGCGTCGCGGCGCAGCTACCCGCTCAACTCGAGCTTCAAACCCACATACAACATGGCCGTGAACCTCATCGACCAGTTCGGTCGTGAACGGACCCGCGAGATACTCGAGTCGTCATTCGCCCAGTTCCAGGCCGACCGCGCGGTGGTCGGCATGGCACGCAAGGTCCGGGAGCAGGAGGGCTCGCTCGCGAAATACCGTGAGGCGATGACCTGCCACCTGGGCGACTTCGCCGAATACGCCGGTATCCGCCGGGAACTGACCGACCTCGAACGCAAGAACGGGTCTCCTGAACACTCCTCCCGGTCACAGAACGACCGCCGCCAGCGCCAGCTCGTCGGGCTGCGCAAGCGCATGAAGGCCCACCCGTGCCACGGATGCGCCGACCGGGAACAACACGCCAGATGGGCAGAACGCTGGTTCACCCTGAAGCGGCAGACCGACCAGCTCAGCCGGCAGATCTCGACCAGGACGGGCGCCGTCGCGAAAATCTTCGACCGGGTCACCGACGTCCTGCTTGAATACGAGTACCTCATTCCCGGGGAGAACGGAGAGGTCGAGCTCAGCGCCGCCGGCCGCACTCTCAAACGCATTTACGGCGAAAGGGACCTCCTCGTCGCGGAGGCCCTCCGGCGAGGAGTATGGAACGACCTCGACCCGGCGAGTCTCGCCGCGATGGCCTGCTGCATCGTCTTCGAACCGCGCCGCGACGAAGGCACCCTCGCTGACCGGTTTCTGCCCCGCGGGTCCTTCCGGGTGGCGCTCGACAAGACCCAGGACCTCTGGGCCCGGCTCGATGACACCGAACAGGAGAACCGTCTGCCTGGCAGTGAGCCCCTCGCCACCGGCCTGTCCCTTGCCATGCACATGTGGGCGCGCGGCTCGAGCCTCAACACTGTGCTGACAGAGGCGGACATGGCGGCAGGAGACTTCGTCCGCTGGACCAAACAGACCATCGATCTGCTCGACCAGCTTTCGATCGTCGCCGACGGTGGGGTCGGACGCAATGCCCGTAAGGCCCTCGAAGCCATCCGCAGGGGAATCGTCGCGTACAGCGCCGTGTGATCCGGGGCCGCTCACGCAACATAGGCTGGAACAGTGACAGCCCCGACGCGACCGCCAGTGCCCCTCCTCGCCGCCGTCATCCTTGCCGCCGCCTCCGGTCCGGTCCTCGACGCCGCTTTCCCTGACCTCGGGATCTGGCCGCTGGCTTTCGTCGGCATCGGCCTCATCCTTGTCGTCCTGATCGGCCGCAGCGCCTGGGGCGCCCTTCTCACCGGTTTCATCGCGGGCGTCTCGTTCTACTTGGTGCACGTGTCCTGGGTTTCGCTGTATCTCGGCCCCGTTCCCTGGATCGCCCTGTCCGTACTCGAATCGATCTTCTTCGCGCTCGGAGCGCTGCTGATCACCCTGGCGTTCCGCTGGATACCGAGGGTCTGGTCGACGCCTCTCGGCCGGGTGGGACTGCTCCCGCTCGTCGTCGCCGGGCTCTGGACGGCTCGGGAAGCCCTTGTCAGCACCTGGCCGTACGGCGGGTTCGCCTGGGGACGTGTTGCGTTGAGCCAGTCCGAGAGTCCGTTCGCACCGCTGGTCGCGTGGGTCGGGGTCAGCGGTCTCAGCTTTCTCCTCGTCTGGCTCGTGGCGTTCCTGCTGCAGTTCCTCCGCGAGCCGAAGGTGTCGGTTCCGTCCCTTCGACTGCTCGCCCCAGCCGCGGCGGTCGCGGTGATGCTCGCTCTGCCGGCCTGGCCGATCGTCGAACGCGGCACGTCGACCATCGCCGCCGTCCAGGGCAATGCGAAAGCCGGGTACTTCGACGATCGAGAACCGGGCGACATCCTCTCCGCCCAGGCTTCGGCGACTCTACCCCTCGTCGGTACCCCGGTCGACATGATCGTCTGGCCCGAGAACGGCACCGACCTTGACCCTGTGACGGTGCCGCAGGCGGCATCCGTCCTGGACTATCTCGGCGCCCAGACCGGCGCGCCGATTCTCACGGGAACGATCATGGAACGTGACGGCCGGTTCTACAACACGTCGCTGCTGTGGGAGCCGGGGATGGGCCCCACCGACTACTACGACAAACGGCATCCGGTACCGTTCGGCGAGTATGTTCCAGACCGGGAGATCTGGGAGCCTTTCGCACCGGACCTGATCGGGCTGATCGCCCGGGAATACACCCCTGGCACCCGCGACAATGTCTTCGACGTCAACGGGGTGATTGCCGGCCTTTCCATCTGCTTCGACATCGTCGACGACGCCCTCACCCGTGAGGCCGTCGACCGTGGCGCCCAGGTGATCATCGCGCAGACCAACAACGCGGATTTCGGCCGCACCGACGAGAATCAGCAGCAACTCGCCATCGCCCGGCTCCGCGCGATCGAGGCATCCAGGAGCATTGTGAATGTGTCGACCGTTGGCACAAGCCAGATGATCGGCCCGAACGGTGCGACGCTCACCGAGATTCCGGCGTACGAGCCCGGGCACATGGTGTTCGACGTTCCCCTGGCCACAGGGAAGACCCCCGCGATGACGGCCGGCGGCCAGATCGAGACCCTCGTCTCGTTCTTCGGGCTCAGCGCGCTACTCGTCGCCCTGTTCGTCGGCACAAAAAACGGGCGCCAGCGTGAAGCTGACGCCCGATTCATGGACGGAAGTTAGGCCCCGACCTTGTGCTGGCCGCGGCGCGCGCGCAAGAAGGCCAGGCGTTCCTCGAGGAGTTCCTCAAGTTCGTCCCGGCTCCGGCGTTCAAGCAGCATGTCCCAGTGGGTACGGGCCTGCTTCTGATCCGACCGGTCGATGACCACCGGTTCAGAGCCGACCATGAGAACGGCTTCCGCACCGCAGTGGCGGCACTCCCAGGTCTCTGGGGCCTCCGCATCGGCGGCGAACATCAGTGCGCTCTCGTGATTGCACTCCGGGCACAGGTACACCGACCGTACCCGTTCTGAAAATACGACGCCGTCCTCGCTCTGTAGGCTCTGGGCGCCGAGGCGCATTCCGCGCAAACTGCGATCTGCCATGTTCCGGTTCCTCTCGCTCGCTGAGTCCAGTTATAGACCCCCAAGCTGGGCAACGCCTTGTCATCGGGGAGTTTCTCCCAGCGTCCACTCAGACTCGGCGACGCAGGCGGCGTTCCTCGAGCAGGGGGAGCGCCAGATCGACGCGGTCGGTGATGATGCCGTCCACCCCCATATCGAGAAGCCTGTGCATGTCGTCCGGGGAATTCACCGTCCACACGTGGACCTCGACGCCGGCACGGTGGAACGTCCGCACGGTGCCGCGCGTGACCAGGCGCGTGTTCCGGTGCCGCTCAGGGACCTGGACACAACGGATGCCGCCGAGCGCCGCGCGAACCAGCGCGGCAGAGCCTGCGCGTGCGGCGAGAAAGGCGCGAGTGAACCGCTGCGACGACGCCGATGACACCACCCCGGGCACCAGGTCGGCGGCGCGCGCCCGCCGACCCTCATCGAAGGACGTGACCAAGACGCGGTCGGCGGCACGTTCAGCGAGGATGGCGCGGGCAACGGGCCCAGCCGCTTGCTCCGATTTGATATCGATGTTGAACCGGGCGGTGGGGAAGACGACAAGGGCAGCCGCGAGGGTCGGCACGCGGGAACCACCACCCAGGTCGAGTTGGCGCAGCTGCCTCAGGGTGAGGTCGCGCACCGGATGCGCCACCCCGTCCACAACGATGTCTGGGTCGTGGACCAGGACGGCGACGCCGTCGGCTGTCGCGTGGGCATCCGTTTCGAGGTAGATGGCGCCCACATCCGTCGCCGCCTGGAACGCCGCGATCGTGTTCTCCGGCACTCCAAGGGCGAGCCCTCGATGGGCAAGGATGCGCGGACCCGGCGGATCGAAAAACCGCGAGTCCGCGCTTTCCAGGGTCACTCACTACTCGGAGATCGGCGGAAGCGGAGAGGCAGGGGGAGCAGACGCCTGAGGAGTGTCTGGCGGGAAAATGCTCGATGGAACGTCAGGGGTCGGAGCGCCAGGGGAGTACGGTCGGTCGTCGCCGTTTCCCGGCACGAACGCCTTCCCGAGTCCCTTCAACGCCTCGGTCAGCTCGGACGGGATGATCCACAGCTTGTTCGCTGAACCGTCCGCCAGCTTCGGCAGGGTCTGCAGGTACTGGTACGCCAGCAGCTTGGGGTCCGGGTTGCCGCGATGGATCGCGTCGAAGACGGTCGTGATCGCCTCAGCTTCACCCTGTGCCCGAAGGACAGCGGCTTTCGCGTCACCCTCAGCGCTGAGGATCGCCGCCTGCCTGGCGCCTTCGGCGGTCAGGATCGCCGACTGCTTGGTCCCCTCAGCGGTAAGGATGAGCGCGCGGCGATCCCGCTCCGCACGCATCTGCTTCTCCATCGAGTCCTGGATGGAGTGGGGCGGATCGATTGCCTTGAGCTCCACCCGGCCCACCCGGATGCCCCACTTGCCCGTCGCCTCGTCCAGGACCACCCTCAACTGGCCGTTGATGTTGTCGCGGCTGGTGAGGGCTTCCTCGAGGTTGAGGCCACCGACGACGTTGCGCAGCGTCGTGGTGGTGAGCTGCTCGACCGCGCCGAGGTAGTTCGCGATCTCATAGGTCGCAGCGCGGGCATCCGTCACCTGGAAGTAGACGACCGTGTCGATCGACACAACGAGGTTGTCTTCGGTGATGACCGGCTGCGGCGGGAACGAGACCACCTGTTCCCGCATGTCGATCAGTGGGCGTACCCGGTCGATGAACGGCACGAGGATGTTCAGCCCGGGCTGGAGCGTCTTGTGGTAGCGGCCGAGGCGTTCCACCACGCCCGCGCTCGCCTGGGGGATGATCCGGATGGCGCGGAACAGCACCACGAGGATGAAGATGAGGACGACGACGCCGATGATCCACGCCACCACCGTCCCGATGAGGTCGGATGGGTTCTCCATTTAGGCATTCCTCTCTTGGGGCACAACGACAGCCGTCGCGCCTTCGATGGCGAGCACCCGGACGGAGGTGCCGGGTCCGAGGCTTCTCGCGGGGGAGTCGACGGGAACCATGGCGGTCCACAGCTCACCGTTCGCGAGTCTGACCTGGCCGCCGTGATTCGAAACGGTCTGGACCACCTGCCCGCGGGCGCCCAGCAAGGCGTCGACGTTGCTTTTCGCAGGGTCCTCGCCCTTGCGCAGGGCGCGGAGCAGGGACGGGCGCACGACGAGGAGAAGAAGAACGGATGCCGCCGCACCGATGAGAAGCTGCCCCCACCACGGCACACCGAGAAACCCCGACAGGAGACCGATGGCGCTGCCGATGGCGAGCATCAGGAAGGTGAACTGGAGGCTCAGCATCTCGATGGTGATGAAGAGGAGGATGAGGACCAGCCAGATGACCCATGAATACTGCACGATCCAGTCCATACCGCACCTTTCCGCTGACGCCGAGGCCGATCCTTCTTGGAATCTATCAGGTGCGCGCGGTCCGCCGGAGAGTTTTTGGTAGTGTCGGACGCTGGGGCTGCAGCCGCCGCGCGCTCCACCGTCGTCTAAGGAGCTCACCGTTGTCCAACCCCCTCGCCGCAGGTTCCCTCACCGGCAAGAACGTCCTCGTCACCGGATCGTCGCGGGGGATCGGCGCCGACACCGTGCGGTACTTCGCTGAGGCGGGCGCTAACGTCGTCATCAACTTCCGTAACAAGGAGTCCCGGGCGGTCAAGCTCGCCGACCAGCTCCGCGCCCACGGCGGAACCGCGCTCACGGTCGGAGCGGACCTGACAGACCCCGCGTCCGTCCAGTCCATGTTCACCCAGGTGGCCGAGCAGTACGGCCACCTCGACATCCTCGTCCTGAACGCGTCGGGCGGCATGGAGAGCGGGATGGCCGCTGACTATGCCATGCAGCTCAACCGTGACGCCCAGCTCAATGTGCTCGACGCCGCCCTGCCGCTACTCGGCGCCGGATCGCGGGTCGTGTTCGTCACGAGCCATCAGGCGCACTTCATCCGCACCACACCGACGATGCCGGAGTACGAGCCTGTCGCCCAGTCGAAGCGGGCCGGTGAGGACGCGCTCCGCGCCCGTATCCCGGAACTCGCCGAGAAAGGCATCGGTTTCGTTGTGGTCTCCGGCGACATGATCGAGGGCACGATCACCGCAACCCTGCTGGAGCGTGCGAACCCTGGCGCGATCAGCGCCCGCAAGGATGCCGCAGGCAAGTTGTACAACGTGGGGGAGTTCGCCGCCGAGGTCGCATCGGCCGCTGTCGAGCCCATCCCGGCCGAGAACACGCGCTACGTCGGCGACACGGCGGACTTCGGCGACAAGCGCGACTGACCGGCAGTACTCGCGGAACGGCTGCTCCCGGCGGGTATGGTCGTCCGACGCAGGGGGGTAAACTGCCCACCGTCGGCGCGACGGCTCGCCAAGCCGTTCGTGCTCGCGGGGCGCGCAGACCGCGCAAGCGGCCCCTTCGACGGACGGAGCCAGGATGAGCACGAGCGCCACAGCGGACACGCAGTCGCCTGCATCCCACGTTGCAGACAACCACGACCGGATCCGGGTGCAGGGCGCCCGGGTCAACAATCTCAAGGACATCAGCCTTGAGATCCCCAAGCGCCGACTGACCGTGTTCACCGGCGTCTCCGGATCCGGCAAAAGTTCGCTCGTCTTCGGCGCGATCGCCGCCGAGTCGCAGCGGATGATCAACGAGACCTACAGCGCTTTCCTGCAGGGCTTCATGCCCTCGCTGGCACGACCGGACGTCGACGTGCTCGAAGGCCTGACAACAGCGATCATCGTCGACCAGGAACGAATGGGCGCGAATTCCCGCTCAACAGTCGGCACGGCCACCGACGTCAACGCGACGTTGCGCATCATCTTCAGCCGGCTCGGCCAGCCCCACATCGGATCGCCTCAGGCGTTCTCCTTCAACGTCGCATCGATCAGCGGAGCCGGAGCTGTCACCCTCGAACGCGGCGGGAAAACCCTCAAGGAGCGGCGCAGCTTCGAGATCACCGGCGGCATGTGCCCCCGCTGTGAGGGGATGGGAACGGTGAACGACATCGACCTCACCCAGCTCTACGACGACTCCAAATCCCTGGCCGACGGCGCCATGACCATCCCCGGATACACGGCCGACGGCTGGGGTGTCAGAATCTTCACCGGATCCGGTTTTCTCGACCCGAACAAACCGATCCGCGATTACACCAAGAAGGAACTGAACGACTTCCTCTACCGCGAACCGGTCAAAGTGAAGATCGGCGACATCAACATGACCTACGAGGGGCTGATTCCGAAGGTTCAGAAGTCGTTCCTCGCCAAGGACCGTGAAGCGATGCAGCCACACATCCGGGCGTTCGTGGACCGCGCGGTCACCTTCACCACCTGTTCGGACTGCAACGGAACCCGCCTCAACGAGGGGGCACGGTCAGCCCGGGTGGCCGGTCTCAACATCGCCGAGGCATGCGCCATGCAGATCAGCGACCTGGCCGCGTGGGTTCACAACCTGAATGAGCCATCGGTGGCGCCGCTGCTGGCCGCCCTGCAGGAAACACTCGACTCGTTCGTTGAGATCGGGCTCGGCTACCTGTCGCTTGACCGCCCGGCCGGCACCCTTTCCGGTGGTGAGGCCCAGCGCACCAAGATGATCAGGCACCTGGGGTCGTCGCTCACCGACGTCACGTACGTCTTCGACGAGCCCACCATCGGTCTGCACCCTCACGACATCGAACGGATGAATGAGTTGCTGCTGCAGCTGCGGGACAAGGGGAACACTGTGCTCGTGGTCGAGCACAAGCCCGAGATGATCGCCATCGCCGACCACATCATCGATCTCGGCCCCGGCGCAGGGACGGCCGGAGGCACCATCTGCTTCCAGGGCACTCTCGATGGGTTGCGGGCGAGCGACACCCTGACCGGACGCCACCTCCACGACCGGGTCTCGCTCAAGCAGACGGTGCGCATGTCGAAGGGTGCACTCCAGATCCGCGGGGCGACGAAACACAACCTGCAGAACGTGGACGTCGACATTCCGCTCGGTGTGCTCGTCGTGCTCACCGGCGTCGCCGGATCCGGAAAGAGTTCGCTGGTGCACGGGTCGATTCCCACGGGTGCCGGAGTGGTGTCGATCGACCAGGGAGCGATTCGTGGATCCCGCAGGAGCAACCCCGCGACGTACACCGGGATGCTCGAACCGATCCGGAAGGCGTTCGCGAAAGCGAACGGGGTGAAGCCTGCGCTGTTCAGCTCCAACTCCGAGGGCGCCTGCCCGGTCTGCAACGGCGCAGGAGTCATCTACACCGACCTGGGCATGATGGCGACGGTCGAGTCGCCCTGTGAGGTCTGTGAGGGGAAGCGGTTCCAGGCTGAGGTCCTCGAGTACCGCCTCGGCGGACGTGACATCAGCGAAGTGCTGGCGATGTCGGTGGCTGAGGCGGAGGAGTTCTTCGGCAAGGGGGCGGCACGCACACCCGCCGCTCACGCCGTCCTTGACCGGCTGTCCGATGTCGGTCTCGGTTATCTCAGCCTCGGCCAGCCGCTCACAACGCTGTCCGGCGGCGAACGGCAGCGACTCAAACTCGCCACGCAGATGGCCGAGACGGGTGGCGTGTACATCCTCGATGAGCCGACCACCGGACTGCACCTGGCCGACGTGGAGAACCTGCTCGGGCTGCTAGACCGTCTCGTCGACTCGGGCAAGTCCGTGATCGTCGTCGAGCACCACCAGGCGGTCATGGCTCACGCCGACTGGATCATCGACCTCGGCCCAGGCGCCGGCCACGACGGCGGTCGTGTCGTCTTCGAGGGCACCCCGGCCGATCTGGTCGCTGCCCGGTCGACCCTGACCGGTGAACACCTGGCGACGTACGTCGGACGGTGAGAGGCTCCCTGCGCACACGTTATGTCAAGTAATACCGGACCGGTGGGCGAGCCACGAGGGGACGGAAGGCGCGCATGCGCCCCCGAGCATGGCTCAACGACGCTGAGCGCAGCCCGACGTGCGCGAATCGACTGATCCAGGCTATTCAACGACGTTCTCCGCCCCTTGAACCTCGAACAACCGGCGCGTCATTCGTCGCTCCGGGATGCCGTCGCGTCGGCCCTGCGGCAATGCAGCTGGCTGCTTCGGCAGCGGCAGCGTTGCCGCGGGCGCGTTGCCGCGGGCGCGTTGCCGCGGGCGAGCGAGCGGGTTTGAGAAGGGGCTGGCGTGAGGCACCCGCTTCCCGCCACCCCTTTCGAGAGTGTGCCGATAATGCACATTATGTCAAGTAGGACTTCACCCGTCGGCCGGGTGCCCTGATCGCTTGCGGTACAGAATCCTCTAACCGAGGGGGCACGCTGCCGCGTGCCGGATGCCTGGATCGATTCAAGGCCCTGGAATACGATGCCACGTGAGGGAGTGATTGGATCGACTCCTGCTTTGCGGCACGATGCCTGAGTCGGTCCCGACCTCCGGCACAATGGCCACGCGCCCCCCAAAGTGGGGTCAGCGCGTCAGGGGAACCTGAGGTACTCTCAGTTTACCCGTTAGGCCTCTCCCGGCTTCAATGTTGGCCTGCGCTCCGCGCTTCAGGTGCACCACTGGAAAGCACAGCTCGTCGACTCCCCCTCCCCCTCCCCAGGGTGTCGGGCCCCTGCTTCGCGTTGCAGTTCCTGCGCACTTCTTCTTGCCCCGCTCTGAGGCTCAACATCTGAAAAGAGGTACAACCTTGCACATCGTCGTGTCTGGCGGGGCCGGATTCCTGGGCTCTCACCTTTGTGAGGCCCTTCTCTGGCGGGGGGACTCGGTGACGTGTGTCGACAATCTGTCGACCGGCCGCCTCGAGAATCTCTCGTCAATCACCGATCACCCCGAGTTCACCTACATCCAGGCGGATGTCACAGAGGACATCGGCATGAGACGTCCGGTAGATGCCGTCGCTCACCTCGCCAGCGCCGCATCACCGCCCGACTACCACCGCATGCCTCTCGAGACGCTTCTCGTCGGCAGCCGCGGCACCGAGCAAATGCTCGCGCTGGCGCACCGCAACTCGGCACGATTCATCGTCGCGTCGACCAGCGAGATCTACGGCGACCCGCACGTGCACCCTCAGCGCGAGGATTATTGGGGGAATGTCAACTCGATCGGGCCCCGCAGTGTCTACGACGAGGCCAAGCGCTACGCCGAGGCCGTTACGATGGCTTATTCGCGCACTCTCGGCACAAACACCGGCATCGTGCGCATTTTCAACACCTACGGGCCGCGTATGCGAGCGATCGATGGACGCGTCGTCACGTCGTTCATCGCGCAAGCTCTCAACGGTGACCCGTTGACCGTCTACGGCGACGGTTCCCAGACGCGCAGCTTCTGCTACGTCGACGACCTGATCCGCGGGCTCGTCGCGATGATCGACTCACACGAGACCGGCCCGATCAACATCGGCAACCCGTCTGAGCGAACCGTCGCCAGCCTTGCTGAACTTGTCATCGCTATCTCCGGCTCGAACTCTGAAATCGAATATTTCCCGTTGCCGCAGGACGACCCGACGAGGCGGCGCCCCGACATCGAACTCGCCCTCAAGCAACTCTCGTGGACTCCCTGCGTGGCGATCCTGGAAGGCCTGAAGCGCACTGTCGAGTGGTTCGCTTCACGACCCGAAGAGGTTCGCGAGGCCGCAGCCGCTCTCCGCGGCGGACAAACCAGCGAAAAGACCGCCGTCGCCCGCCAGTTCG
>NZ_JAODMP010000047.1 GCF_025464835.1 Mycetocola sp.
CGTGCTCCTGGTATCTCCGCTCCGCCTGGGCGGTGAGCACGGTATCCCGCTCGGCGGCCAGCATGAGGCGACGTAGCCGCCGGTAGGTCGCAGGCAACGGTTCTTCCCCGACGGACGGCCGCTCGAGGGCGTCCGCCAGGAAGGCCGCATTGGTGCGAAGGGCGCCGACCGCGACGAGCGCCGACCAGCCGACCCGGCGCGAAAGCCCGGTGACCGCAACGGTGACGAGCACGAATGACACGATCCAGGCGATGGCGGCAGTCGATTCCATAGCAATCCATAACCCTCTTCGGAATCGGAGATTCCGGTCTTGGCGTGTCGGGATAATCCGTCTATGCTTCGTTAACATTCGAACATATCTACGAAGAAGGCATTATGAGAACAGCGACGGATCGAACGGCGACGATCTGGACCGACGGCACGCTGCCGTTGCGGATGTACTGGCGCGACCGTCGGTGGCGCGTGACCGACACCCCGACAGCGCTCTTCGGCGAACCCGAGTACGCGCATCCCCTTCTGACGCATTCGCCGTCGGTTCGGATCGGCTGGCGGTTCCAGGCGACCGACGACAACGGTGAGTCTGTCGTGGTCGACGCGGTGAAAATCGAATCCGAATGGGTGATCGTCCGCTCCTACCAGTGAGGAGGTATCGAATTTTTCGAGCGGGAAGCCTTTCCGCGATGCCCACGGCCCGGATCGTTCCTAGGATGAAGGCGTGACAGCCCCACCTACACGCAAGCGCACCGGACCGAGGAGCGGTGACGCGTGACATCCGGCGATGACCGTCCCGACGAGGACCGGGGACGCAAACGCGACGAGGTCAAGGAAGCGGCTCGACGAGCAAACCGCGATCCGAAGGTCAGGGGTATCGGCAGGGCTGGTCTTCTCGCCAACGGGATCATCCATGTGCTCATCGGGGCGATCGCGATCAGTGTGGCCTGGGGTTCACGTGGTGAGGCGGACCAGTCGGGTGCGCTCCGAACCGTTGCCGATGGGCCGGGTGGCATGATTCTGCTCTGTGCCGCCGCGATCGCCCTGTTCGGGTTGGCTCTGCTGCAATGGACCGAGGCTGCCCAGGTGGTCTCGAAGAAACGGCGGCTCGTCATCATGCGGCGCCTGACGAATGTGGGAAAAGCGATCGGCTACGCGGCCATCGGCATTGTCGTCGGTTCCTATGCCCTCGGTGCGCGATCCGACGCTTCGAAGACCTGGCAGGGGTTCAGTGCCGCGCTCCTTGAACTTCCCGGAGGTGTCCTTTTGCTGGCCGCGGTCGGCGTCCTCGTCGGCACCGTAGGCGGAACTCTGGTCTTCCGAGGGGTGACGAGGAATTTCCGGGAGGAATTGCGGCCACTACACGGCTTGCTCTCCGGGTTCGTGGGGGCGCTCGGCATCGTCGGGCATGTGGCCAAGGGGCTGGCCCTGATGATTACGGGTGTACTCTTCGTCGCGTCAGCCGCTTTCACGGATCCGAAGGTGGCCCGCGGGCTGGACGGGGCTCTCAAATGGGTCGCCTCGGTGCCATGGGGTGGCGGGACGCTGCTCATGCTGATGGCGGGCGGGTTCATCGCATACGGTTTCTACCTTTTCGCGCGGGCACGCTTCCTTCGGAAGGGTCCGATGGTCGTGACCTCGGTCAACGAACGATGACCGTGCGATCGTCAGATCTGCATTGATCGCGTTAACGAGGTGTGGCCCGGTCTCCGCAAAGGCAGCGGAGCCGGGCCACGGGTGAAGTCGCGTTACTTGAAGGCGTCCTTCACGTTCTCGCCAGCCTGCTTGAGGTTGGCCTTGGCCTGGTCGCCTTGACCTTCGGCCTGAAGTCGTTCGTTGTCGGTCGCATTGCCGATGCCTTCTTTGGCCTTGCCGCCAGCTTCTTGAGCGGCGTTACCGATCTTGTCTCCGAGTCCCATAAGGTCCCTCGCTTTCTGTGTTGGCGATCCGCGATATATCGCGGCCTAACCCTTCTAACGCTAGGCGCGGTCATCCCGGTGCTCAAGGGCCTTGACATCGAGCGCCGGCCAGATGACTTGCCGAAATCAGAGGTCCGGCTGCCGGGAATGCTCGTCCGCGAGCTGGGTCGATCCCGGGCCATCCGGGTCAAGCGGCTGCACCGGTTTGTTCTGGCCGGTGTCTCCGCCCTGCGACGTGCCGCCACCGGTTGCTGTGCTGCCAGGGCCGATGAGCGCCTCGTCGGGCGCGCTCTGTTCTTCCGGAACGTTCCGGTCGCGTGGATCGTTCATTGCATCTCCTTTGTCTGGGCCAGTCTGTCCCGGCACTGTACATGGGTCAAGCGATCACCGCCCGCTTCGAGCAAGGCCTTGACTGGGTGTTGTGAACCTTGCTTCACTGGCCCGATGGAATCCTCGAACCTGAGCGCTGTGGCCCTGATCTGCACCCTCACCCCCTCTCCCGGAGAGTCGAGCAGCGACCTGCTTGCCGACCAGTTCCTCGAGGCCTTGAGGAGCCACGGCGTCGATGGAAGCAAAATACGCGTCGTCGACCACGACGTTCGACCCGGAGTGCAGACCGACATGGGTGACGGTGACGCGTGGCCGTCGATCCGCGAGAAGGTTCTCGCCGCGGACATCCTCCTCGTGAGCACGCCGACCTGGGCGGGCCACATGTCGAGCGTCGCTTCCCGCGTCGTGGAGCGGCTCGACGCAGAGCTTTCGGAGACGGATGCCGACGGCCGGCCGATCCTCTATGACAAGGTCGCGCTCGTCGCCGTGGTCGGCAACGAAGACGGCGCCCACAAAGTCAGTGCTGACCTGTTCCAGGCGCTCAACGACTACGGGTACACCATCCCGGCCCAGGGTGTCTCGTACTGGAACGGCGAGGCCATGCACACCACCGACTACAAGGACCTGGACAGCACGCCTGAGGTCACCGCATCCGCGCTTTCTGCCGCCGTGTCGAACGCCGTCCACCTGGCCCGGCTGCTGAAGGCCGGGCGCTACCCGAAGACGGACTGACCGCGGGGTGTGACAGCATCCGGATCAGGCCGAGATCGACCGTCGTCGCCGTCTGGCGACCGGTGATTCCCTGAGCACGTTCAGGGCTACGGTGATCACGCCGAGGCGAACCCGGCGGATGAACCCGTTCCAGAGAATGAACGGGCGCGCGGATACCAAGACCCGGAGCGCGGGGTCGAAATGCACAGTCATGCCCGGGCGGAACTGGAAGCTCAGGTCGAGGTCGTCGTGCACATCGGACCGGTCGAGATGGGCGGACTCCCGAACTTCACGCCATGCGGTCGCCCGGATGGCGTAGTTCGAACCGAACAGCGGGGGGTGACCGAGCAGCATCCCCATCGCTCCGAAGTAAGCGGGGAGGTAGCACGAGCCGCCGAACCAGCGCTGAAATCTGTTCCCGCCGTAGAACTCGGCGGTCCCGGTGACGGCGGACGCTTCCGGGTGCGCGTCCAGCAAGGCTTCCATCCGTTCCAGCCAGTCCGGCGCCGGTATCGAGTCCGCGTCCAGCCGGGCGAGGATGTCGCCGTGGGCTGAATCGAACCCGGCACTGGTTGCCGCAGGGATCCCGCGGGTCGGTTCGGGAACCACGCGGGCGCCGGCCGACCGGGCGACGTGTGCCGAGGCATCCGTGCAGGCGTTGTCGACGACGACAATCTCGTCGGCCAGGCGGGTCTGACGTGCCAGCGCGTCCAGGCAGATCTGAAGCATGTGGGCGTCGTTGTAGACGGGGATCACGACGGAGACGCTGGCCACAATTTCAGGATAAGAGGTGGCGTCGCCGGGCCGAAGGGGTTGCGGTTCGCTGCCAGTTCCCGGCAGCACGGGCAAGCCCTACCTGCTTTGCGCGGGCGACGATTATGGTGAAAACATGGCTGATGCGAATGGCGTCGTGATGACGCTCCCCACCGACCGACGCGATCGCGACAACAACATGGGGGAGCACGTGCAGATTCTCAACCTGGAGGAAATCCGGGAAGACCTGGCGTCCACGGTAGCGGAGATCCGCCGCCGGGTGTCCGGCGGGATAGTCATCGCGGTGGTCGCCGGCTTCGTCGCGATCGTCATCGCCGCGGTAGTGGCCATCACGACGGGTGAACACGGGCGGGACGGCGACCATGGTCCGCGATAACACTGACACCGACCAGGATGAGGCCGCGAAGGAGGACAGGGACACCGCCCTCGCTGGGGCTCCGTCCGACGCGGAACTCGCCGAGATGGCGCCGTCGGATGCCGAAGTGCGTACGCCGCCGCGGTTGCGACCCAAGGATGTGCTGCCCGTGTACCGCCGGGCGCTGGGAGAATTCGGCAAGGACGAGGTGGCCGACGTCGCCGCCGGTCTCACCTACTTCGCGGTGCTCGCGCTGTTCCCAGCGCTCCTGGCGATCGTCTCACTGCTGTCGCTCGTCAACCAGGGCTCGAACGTGACCGAACAGCTGGTCGCCCTGTTCTCGTCGATTGCGCCGCAGGACACCGCGGAGGCGCTCAAGGGTCCGATCCAGGACCTCACGGCCACGCCCGCCGCGGGTCTCGGTTTCGTCGTCGGTCTGGTCGGTGCGATCATGTCGGCGTCCGGCTTCGTCCGTGCGTTTTCACGGGGCATGAACCGGATCTATGGAGTCCGTGAGGGCCGGCCGTTCCTGAAATTGCAGCCGGTGATCCTCTTTGTGACCGTCATCTCGCTCATCATTCTTACGACGATGTCGCTCATCCTGGTGCTCAGTGGAGACGTCGCCGAAGCCGTCGGGAACATGATCGGGCTCCCGGACGCGGCGATCCTCGTCTGGGACCTGGCCAAGTGGCCTGTGCTCGCGCTTCTGGCGATGCTGATTCTCGCCACGCTCTACTACGCAACGCCCAACGTGAGGCAGCACAAATTCCGCTGGCTCACCATAGGCTCGGCCACTGCCCTCGTCGTCTGGGCCGCTGCGACGTTCGGCTTCTTCTTCTACGTGTCGAACTTCGGCAACTATGACAAGACCTACGGGACCCTTGGCGGCGTGATCGTGTTCCTGCTGTGGCTGTACCTCAGCAACATGGCGATCCTCTACGGTGCCGAAGTGGACTCGGAGATCGAGCGAGTGCGTGAATTGCGAGCGGGGATCAAGGCCGAGTATGCGGTGCAGCTGCCGTTGCGGGGGACTGCCGGGATCGAGGCCGCGATCGAGGCGGAAGCCAAGGCCGTGCTCGAGTCGAAACGACTGCGCCAGGAGGGCTGAGCGGCGCCCTTGCGTGGCCAGGAATGGCTTCGATACGCCGCGTTGCCAGGAACGGCTGGAGTTTCCGCGGCGACGCGACCGTTTCGGGCAACGCGATGTGACGTGAGCACCGAAGTCAGCTGGCGGCAGCCTCCCGGGCAAGGAGGGAGCGCTTGACCTCGACTCCCCAGGCGAAACCGCCGATAGTGCCGTCGGTGCGGAGCACTCGGTGGCAGGGGACGAACAGAGCTGGGGCGTTCGTCGCACACACGCTGGCCGCTGCTCTCACCGCGCGCGGGTTGCCGATGGCCGCGGCGAACTCGGTGTAGCTCTGCGGGTGACCTGGGCGGATCCGGCGAAGCTGGGCCCAGCCGCGCATGCGGAACTCGCCGCCGTGCTGGACGACAGGGACGGCGTCGATGGCCGAGACGTCTCCGTCGTAGTAGGCGCCGACGGCGTCGGCTGCCGCTTCAACGTGTCCCGGCTCCACGGCGTCCGGGCGAAGGCCATGAGCGATGCGCGCGAGCAGTGGGTCGATGGATGCCGTCCAGCCGGATGCGAGGACGGTGCCGTCGGCGCGGGCCAGGATGCCGAAAGGTCCGTCCGGGGTGTCGAGAATCTCGTGGATGGCCGGTGCTGTGGCGGTCATGGGATCTCCTGGGGGATCGGTGCCTGCTGTTCGGCAGGCGAAGCGGAAGGGGCCGGAAGGCCGGCGGCGCGCCAGAGGTGCAGGCACAGGTAGGAACGCCAGGGGGCGAGGCCTGCGGCGTACGCGGTCAGCGGCCGGGGTTCGGCGGGCAGACCGAGTGCACGCGCCCCGGAGCGGACCGCGACGTCACCGGGGAGGAAGACGTCAGGGTTGCCGAGCACACGCATCCCCACATAGCCTGCGGTCCAGTCGCCGATGCCGGCGATCGCGGTGAGCCGAGCGTGCTGCTCGGCCGGGTCGTCGCCGAGGCCGAGGTCCAGTTCGCCCGAAGCGAGGGCGTTCGCAACACGCATCACGGTGTCGATCTTTGCCCGAGGTCCGACGAGCACCTCGCGGCCGGTCGCCGCGATCTGGGCGGCCGTGGGGAACAGGCGGCTGAGCCCTGAGCTTTGCCCGACGAATTCGAGTTCGGTGCTGCAGGCGGCGGCAAGGCGGTTGAGCTGGGTGCGCGCTGCGGCGACGGTGATCTGCTGCCCCATGATGGCGCGGAAAAGCATCTCCTCGGCGTCGACGGCACCGGGAAGACGGATGCCGGGAATGGCGGCAACGCGCGGCGCAAGCGTCGGGTCGGCTCGAAGCGCGGTGTCGACGGCGATCGGGTCGGCATCGAGATCGAACACGCGCCGTACCCGCGACGTCAACACAGGAAGGTCGCCGAGGTGTGTGAGTTGTGCATCGAGGCGGAGCGCGTTTTCGTCGAAACGCACGGTGAAGCGGGCAGGACCGCCCGGCAGCTGCAGAGTCCGGGAGTAGGAGTTCGCAGCTGCGATCTCCACGCCGGTCACCGCGCGAGGGGCGAGCCAGCCGAACACCCCGGCGGCGTCGAACGGCGCCCGGAATGGCAGCGAGAGCGACAACACCCCGGGCGTCGCCGAGCGCCGGGAGCCTTTCGCCCTGATCTGCACAGGGGTGAGCTCGAATACCTCGGAGATGGTGTCGTTGAATTGCCGGATACTGGCGAACCCGGCCGCGAAGGCGATGTCGGCGACGGGCAGGTCGGTTGAGGTGAGCAACGTCCTCGCGGTCTGTGCCCGATGTGCCCTGGAGAGGGCGAGCGGACCGGCGCCCAGTTCTTCATGCAGGACGCGAGTCAGATGCCGCGACGAATAGCCGAGCCGCCCGGCCAGCCCTGGCACGCCTTCACGTTCGACGACGCCGTCGCCGATCAAGCGCATCGCCCGTGAGGCGAGGTCGTTGCGCAGGTTCCATGCCGGAGTGCCCGGCACGGCTTCGGGCAGGCAACGTTTGCACGCCCGATAGCCCGCCTCGTGGGCTGCAGCGCTCGTGGCGTAGAAGGTGACATTCTCGGGCTTCGGCGTCCGCGCCGGACAGGAGGGGCGGCAGTAGATGCCAGTGGAGCGAACCGCGGTGATGAATTGCCCGTCGAATCGGGAGTCCTTCGCCTGGATGACGCGGTAACGTTCGGTGAAGTCCACGCGTTCAGCCTGACACAGCGGATGCCGACGGGCTAGCGGGAATCGGACATAGCGATTGGGCCGGCGGCCGTCGCCCGCCTCGTTATGGTCGAGCTGCACGAGGGAAGGGCGTAGGCGTGAGCTCGCTGCTACTCGTCCTCGAGGCGGACCTGCGGATCCGGGTTCGAACGGCGCAGCTTCGCTGTCAGAGCGGCCAGCTGGCGCAATTCGTCGTCGCTCAGCGCAGAACCCATGAGATCGGTGATCGTTTCCATATGCAGCCGGGCGACGTCCCGGTACTGGTCGAAGCCGGCATCCGTTATCGCGACGATCGTCCCGCGTTTGTCGGTGGGGTCCGGATGCTTCGACACGTATCCGCGGGCGACGAGCCGGTCGATGAGGCGGCTGACGCTGGGCTGGCTCAGCAGCACAAGCTGGTTGATGTCGCGGAGCCGAGCACGGTGCTCCGGCTGAAGTGAGAGGTTGAAAAGAACGTCGTACTCATTGAGCGACATCGTGCGGGTGGGGAATTCGGAGGCCAGCACGCGGATGACTCCGACCTGCGCGCGAAACAGTGACTCCCACGCTGCTACCGCTAGTTCACGATCCGTCATGAGGGCCTCCCTGTCGACCAAGCCTAGGGGGTTCGGTGCCGCCTCCCGGCTCGTTGCCAGGGCGGGTCACGCCCCGGTAGAGCATGACCAGCCCGGTGATGTTCGTGGCGATTCCGACGATCACGAGGAGAAGCCCGACGACGAGAAGCGCGACATCCCCGTTGAACAGCCATTGGGCGGCGAGGAGCATCCCGCCCGCGACGACGAGAAGTCCGATGCCGAAGCACCCGGCGCCAAGCAGCGTTGCACGGGAGAACATGCGAGGAGGAGGCGGCGAGGCGGCGTCCGGGTGATTCATCTACTCAGGCTAACGGCCCCGGCCCGGGTTGCCCGTTAACGGATTGAAGGCCGGTCGTAGAGGCTTACGACCGGCCCTCCCCTTGCACCAAGAGTGTCCTGCAATCACATTCCGCGGTAGCTGCCACAGCAAACAACTAACGCTCTTTGAATATATAACGGAAAGGTAACAGCGTCTAGTTATCCAAACGTTATTTTTTGAGAATTCGCTTCGGCGAGGGGAGTCAGGCAGGAGCCCCGGACGGCGCAGACTCCGATTGCCTTCGGAAGCCGAAGTTCGAAGTCCCGGTCTGGAGCGCGAACCCCGCGTTTCCGGCGCCGGTGCACCGGATCGTCCAGCCGAACACCCGGTTGGCGACGATCAGCTTCCAGGCCCGCCGAAGCTTGCGGCGCTCATCTCGCCGTCGAACTCCCGCATGGCAGCCAATGCCCTCCGTGCCGCGCGCCGTTTCCGGAGGATGAAGGTTGCCGTGAGCGTGTACGGGACGGCGCGGACCGTGAGGACGCAGGCCAGAGGAAGCATCACCATGATCAGGAGGGATGGCGCCCATGCCGAGGATCACGCCGAGCACACCAGAGGTGATGACGCCCTAGGGTTCAGCTCGCCGTAGCGGCCGTCCGCGGCGCAGGGTCGACCACGTCGGATGCGTCATGGTGTGTCAGTTCTGTAGCGTAGCTGCCGCCCGTGTTGCCGGTTGATCGATTGACCCGTTCGGGGGCTCACATCCACCCGTGGCAGAGAACCGCGCTTGTTGCAAGGCCAGAGGTTCCCGCGGACTCCCGGCCTAGCATGGAGACGATGTCGACTTCACTCCAGGACCCCGTCTTTACTTCTCACAACCTGCCAGACGAAGGATTCGTCCGGGTGAGAGGAGCGCGCGAGAACAACCTGCACAACGTCGACGTCGACGTTCCCCGCGGCAGCATTGTCGCCTTCACCGGGGTATCGGGCTCGGGCAAGTCCTCGCTCGCATTCGGCACGATCTTCGCCGAGGCGCAGCGCCGGTTCCTCGAATCCGTTGCGCCATACGCCAGGCGGCTCATCGCCCAGGGCCACACCCCGCACGTCGACTCCATCACAGGGCTGCCTCCCGCTGTGGCTCTCCAGCAGCGCCGGGGAGCGCCCAGCTCCCGGTCGACGGTCGGAACGCTCACCACCCTGTCGAACTCGATGCGGATGCTGTTCTCTCGCGCGGGCACCTACCCACCGGGTGCGGCCCGGCTGGATTCGGATTCGTTCTCCTCGAACACGGCAATCGGCGCCTGTCCCCGCTGCCACGGTCTCGGTATCGCACACACGGTGACGGAGTCGTCGGCCGTCCACGATCCGTCGCTGAGCATCCGCGATGGCGCCATCACCGCCTGGCCGGGTGCCTGGCAGGGCAAGAACCTGCGTGATGTCGTCGCTGAACTCGGCCACGACATCGACATCCCGTGGCGTGACCTGCCCGAATCCACCCGCGAGTGGCTGGTCTCCACCGATGAGCAGCCAGTCGTCGAGGTGACACCGCAGAGGGACCGGGTCGCAAAACCATACAAGGGCCGGTTCTGGAGCGCGAAAAGCTACATCATGCACACCCTCGCCGACTCGAAGAGCGAGACCGCGAGGGCGCGAGCGATGCGCTTCGTCGATACCGGCCCCTGTGACGAGTGCGGCGGGAGCGGCCATATCCAGGCGGCGCTCGCCGTGACCTTCGCCGGTCACACGATCGCCGATCTCAACGGGATGCCGCTGTCTGGCCTCGCCGAGATCCTCCGGCCCACCGCACGGCTGGGTACCGCGACGGCCGCCGTGTCTTCCGCCTCATCCGGCGAGGTCACGGAAGTTGCGGTGACCATCGCCGCCGATCTTCTCAGCCGGATCGAGGTGCTCACAGGGCTGGGCCTCGGCTACCTCAGTCTCGCCCGCAAGACGCCCACACTGTCGCCGGGGGAGATGCAGCGACTGCGCATCGCCACACAGCTGCGCTCGGGGCTGTTCGGCGTGGTCTACGTGCTCGATGAACCGTCCGCCGGCCTGCATCCGGCCGACGCCGAGCCTCTCCTCGTGGTGCTCGAACAGCTCAAGGCCTCTGGCAACACGGTATTCGTCGTTGAGCACAACATGGACGTGGTCCGCCACGCCGACTGGCTCGTCGACGTCGGCCCGCGCGCCGGTTCGGGAGGCGGCTCGGTGCTCTACAGTGGCCCGGTTGCTGGGCTTGCCGAGGTTGACGCATCCGTCACCCGGCCGTTCCTCTTCCGGGATCCGGCCGCCAGGGCGGCGCCACGGCTGCCGCGTCTCGTCGCCGACTGGCTTCGGCTGTCAGGGGTCACCCGCCACAATCTCAGCGATCTCGACGTCTCGGTGCCGCTCGGCGTGCTCACCGTGGTGACCGGTGTGTCCGGATCGGGTAAGTCGACGCTCGTCAGCCGCGTTCTCGCGGACACCGTGCGAGCAGGGCTCGGCCGCGGCCCAGAGACCGAGGCCTCCATCGTCGAGGTGGACGCCGAGGCAGGCGAAGGCGCTACCGTCGTCGCCGGGGTGAGCGGACTCCACACAATCGACCGTCTGGTCCGGGTCGACCAGCGGCCGATCGGCCGCACACCGCGCTCCAACCTGGCCACATACACCGGGCTGTTCGATGCGGTCCGTTCGACATTCGCCGCCACTCCGGATGCCGTCAGCCGCGGCTACGACGCGGGCCGGTTTTCCTTCAACGTCGCAGGTGGACGCTGTGACACCTGCCTGGGCGAGGGATTCGTCACCGTCGAACTGCTCTTCCTGCCCGGCAGCTATGCGCCGTGCCCGGTGTGCGAAGGCGCCCGCTACAACGCGCAGACCCTCGAGATCCACTACCGGGGCAAGAGCATCGCGGAGGTGCTCGGCATGACAGTGGACGACGCCGCGAAGTTCCTCGCCGATGTTCCGGCTGCCGCTCGGAGCCTCGCGACCCTGGCAGACGTCGGACTCGGCTACCTGCGTCTGGGTCAGCCGGCAACGGAGCTCTCGGGCGGTGAGGCGCAACGCATCAAACTTGCCACCGAGCTGCAGCGTGCCCGCCGTGGCCACACCCTCTACCTGCTCGACGAACCGACGACCGGGCTGCACCCAGCCGACGTCCAACTGCTGATGACCCAGCTGAACCGGCTCGTCGACGCCGGAAATACCGTCGTTCTGGTCGAACACGACATGGACGTGGCCGCGACCGCCGACTGGATCATCGACATGGGCCCCTCGGGCGGAGACGCCGGGGGTCGCATCCTGGCGGCTGGCGTGCCGGCGACGGTGGCGGAGCATCCGGAAAGCCGGACGGCACCGTATCTCGCCGCGCGGCTCACCGAGCTGGCCGGCTGAGAAGCACGCGACCCCTAGAAGAGATCCGGTGACGGGGTCGAGGAGTGACGGATCGACACATCGGCGTGACGGTCGAAGCGGTAACCAACGCCCCGAACGGTGCGGACGATGTCCTCGTAGCGGCCGAGCTTGGCGCGCAGGCGGCGCACGTGTACGTCGATCGTGCGCTCGTTGGGCACCTCGTCCTCGTCACCGGCTTTCCAGAGCGACGAGATGAGTTCGGTCCGATCAATCGTGCGGCCTTCCCGCAGCACGAGATACTGCAGCAGTTCGAACTCCTTGTAGGTCAGGCTGACCGACTCGTTGTCGAGCACCAGGCGCTTACGGGAGATGTCGATGACAACACCGGAATGAGCCCGATCGAGCTCTTCCTGCTCTTCGGCCTGGCGGTGTTTGGCGAGGGCCGACGGGTCCTGCAGGGCGAGCCGGACGACATCGACGTCGCGGCCGCCTGCGCCCTCCGGCGCCAGGGCGACTGCCGCGTAGGTCTCGGACTCTGGCGCCAGGTCGGCGGCGAGAGCTTTGAGCGCCTGGACGATTGCGCCGAGGCTCGTGCCCGCTGCCGCCGCCTTGGCATCGTCGATCCCGACATAGAGGACGAACCCGCGAGCTTCGGTTCCGGCCGGAACGGCTCGAAGGTGCGGAGCGGATGACGAAGCGGAGGAGGTGTTGGACGGCGCGAAAGAGGTTGCGTGTGCGAGGGACATCAGGAAGTTCCTTTTGATGATGAGTCTGCGTCGAACCGCGGCCCCGCGATGCGCGGGTGCCGGTGGGCGGCGGCGGTTCGGAATGTGGCCTGTGCGGTGGCCGGAGCGGATGCGGAGTGTGGCATCCGGGACGCGAGCGGCGACGAGATCGGTCGACGGGCGCGTGGCGACGGGTTACGCGGTTAGCGACACATTCGACAACACATGCCTGCGCTGCCGGCCATCATCATGCCGGCAGTTCCACGAGGCTCGAAGGAGCTCAAGGGGAAGGCGTTATCAGTCATGTCGAGAAGTTAACAGCACCGCGTCGAAGTGTGTCAAATCTTTGCACCGGATGACGATAAAACCCCAGATTTAGAAGTTTCTGCATCGAATCCGTGGAAGAGGCACAGATTCTGTCGATGCGATTCGCGTGGTGGCGACGCGGCGCAGGACCTGCGTGAGGTGCCGGGGCCCGGATCGACGCAGCAGCGTGCGCTACATTGCCAGAAGCGGCTGGAGATCTCGCCGGAACCCGACCCTTCCTGGCAATGGAACGCTTCTGCGGAGCGGATGCCGTGGCATCCGTCGCGCAGTTACGAAGCGGGCGACGGCACGATCTGCCGAGGGTGTGGTCGGGCGGGTGAAAAAGGGTGTCGTCCTAGACGAGCCCGTAGAGGCGGTCACCGGCGTCGCCGAGACCCGGAACGATGTAGCCGTTCTCGTCGAGGCGTTCATCCATGGCGCCCAGGACGATCGTGACGTCGCGGCCCTCCGTCGCCTTCTCGAGCGCAGCGATTCCTTCGGGCGCGGCGAGCAGGCAGATGGCAGTGACGTCGACGGCTCCGCGGGCGAACAGGAACTCGATCGCCGCACCGAGCGACCCACCGGTCGCGAGCATCGGGTCGAGGACGAAGCACTGCCGGTCGGAGAGGTCGTCGGGCAGGCGCTCCGCGTAGGTGGCGGGCTCGAGCGTCTCTTCGTTACGCACCATGCCGAGGAAACCGACCTCAGCGGTCGGCAGAAGCTTCACCATGCCCTCGAGCATGCCGAGTCCGGCGCGAAGGATAGGCACGACCAGGGGTCGCGGTTGACTGATCGCCAGGCCCATCGTCGTGGTGACCGGGGTCTCGATCTCGACCGGCTCGGTGCGCACATTCCGTGTCGCTTCATAGGCGAGCAGGGTGACAAGCTCCTCGGTGAGGGCGCGGAACACCGGCGACGGTGTGGTCCGATCCCGCAACACGGTCAGCTTGTGGGTGATCAGGGGATGGTCCGCTACGTGCACTCGCATGGTTCAAACCTACCGCCTGCGGTCCGATCCCCCGTCGACGAAAGGTTCGGATCCACCGGTGCGGGTGGGTACTGTTCGCTGAGAACGCTGAACCCGCTCTGAACCACGCGTCCAATAGGCTTTCGGCAGAACAGGAGGCCCGGATGCCGCTGCCCATCGACCCCGTCGATCAGAGGTGGATGCTCCGCGCCCTCGACGAAGCGCAGGCGGCGCTGATCACCGAAGACGTCCCTGTCGGTGCCGTCATCGTCGGTTCCGACGGGCTCCTCCTCTCGACCGGGCGCAACGCCCGCGAGGCGAGGAAAGACCCGACCGCCCACGCGGAGGTCGAAGCGATTCGGGCCGCGGCTGCGGCATCAGGGAATTGGCACCTCACGGACGTGACCCTCTACGTCACCCTCGAACCATGTGTCATGTGCGCTGGAGCGATCCTCGCAGCGCGGATTCCCCGGGTCGTTTTCGGCGCGTGGGATGAGAAGGCGGGAGCATCGGGCAGCGTCTACGACGTGTTGCGGGATCGTCGGCTCAACCACCGGGTCGAGGTGGTCGCCGGTGTCGAAACGGATGCCTGTTCGTCGCTTCTGACGGACTTCTTCCGTTCCTCCGGCCGGCCGCGCTGAGAGCTCAGCGGGCGATCACCGTCGGCGCGGAGAGTCGCGCGAGGACCCCATGGCTCACCGAGCCGAGCAGGAAACGGGCGACGGCACCCCGGCCGTGGCTGCCCACCACGATGAGTGAGGCATCCTCCGCCACCTCGGAGAGGACGGTGACCGGGTCGCCCTCCGCAACGATGCGGCGGACCTGAAGGTTCGGGTGGGCACCCATCACCCCGTCAAGCGCACGGGCGAGGGTCTGGTTGCCGATCTCTGTCAGGTCCTCGACGTACTCGACCGGGAAAGCGAGGTCGTAGCCGTAGACAACCGGGTTGGGCCAGGCATTCACGGCGATGAGGGGCTGCCCCAGCCTCTCGGCTTCCTCGACGGCGAACACCAGCGCGTGCTCGGAACTTGGTGAACCGTCCACCCCGACGACGACGCCGGACCTGCCGGAGTAATCGACGGCAGGGACGACAGCGACAGGAGTGGTGCTCGCTGCCGCGATGCGGAAACCGCGGTTGCCGTGCCTGCGCGAGGTGTCCTGGCCCGTCGAGTCGCTGCCAACGACGACCATCTCGACATCCCGCGAGAGGGCGATCAGGTCCGCCTGAGGGTCACCCACCCGCGTTTCCGACGCCACCTCGAGTCCAGGAGCCACCGTCCGCGCCAGCTCCTCCGCTGATGCGAGCATCTGCCCGATGTCGGAGCGGGCGGCTTCCAGAAGTCCTGCGCTGCCTGCGCGACGCATCCCCTCGTCGACGATGTGAACGAGATGGAGTCCCAGGCCGCGGGACTTGGCACGCTCGGCGGCCCAGCGTACCGCCGTCCTGCTTGTGTCGAAGTTCTTGACACCGACCAGCATTCGTGTGGCCATCGGGTCCCGCTCTCTTTTCGGTATTCAGGTCGCTTTCTTCGCGGCGGCCTTCGCCGCCCGTTTGGTCTCCCGCACGCGCGAGAGTGACTCGGTGTCGATGATGTCGGCGACGGAGCGGAAGCTGCCGTCGTCACCGTACGAGCCGGCGGCTTCACGCCATCCGGAACCGGTGAAACCATACTGCTTGCCGAGGAGCGCGACGAAGATGCGGGCTTTCTGCTCGCCGAAGCCGGGAAGCCCGGTGAGCCGCCGGTACACCTCGTGCCCATCGGGGGCGCCGCGGGTCCACAGGGCGGAGGCGTCGCCGCCCCACTCGGCGACGAGGCTGCGGCACAGCACCTGGATTCGGCCGGCCATGTTGCCGGGGTAGCGGTGAACGGCTGGCGGCGTGCGGCACACCTCGACGAAAGCCTCAGGGTCATGTTCTGCGATCGACGCGGCGTCGAAGGATCCCAGACGGTCGCGGATCTTCGCCGGCCCCGCGAACGCCGTCTCCATCGGCACCTGCTGGTCGAGCAGCATGCCGATCAGCAGAGCCAGGGGGTCCGCCGACAGCAGCTCGTCAGCGTCGGGGTCCCCGGTAATACTCAACTGCGGCGTCATGCCTCATGCCTACCACGCTCCCGGGAGAAGTACGAGCCATACGGCTCCATAGTGCGGAACGAGCGTCAGTCCTCGCTCGTGAGCACGATCGCTTCTGTCGCAGGAGCGTCTGCGGATGCGTGACGGTCGACATCCGGATCGAGATCACTCGCGCGGCTGGCACAGCGGTGCGGATACGTTGATCGATGGCGTCGATGTGGGCGGAGACGACGTCGAGCGGCAGATCGGCTGAGAATGCGAGCTTGGCTGCTACGAGGAGTTCGTCCGGCCCCAGGTACAGCGTCTTCATCTGGATGAGCCTCTCGATCTCGCCGCCGTTCTCGATGGCGGCCGTGATCGCTGAAGAGACCGTTGTGAATGCCCTCGTAAATGGAGAACACCCCACTGACCGAGAACAGGATGATCGAGACGACGAACGCGTGAACGTAGCGTTCCTGGCCGTAGCCGTAGCCGTAAGCCCTAGCCCTAGCCCTAGCCCTAGCCGTAGCCGTAGCCGTAGCCGAAGGGATGCTGCGTGTCTGCCGCACGTTTTGGCCTTGCGTCCACCGAGCAGAAGCAGCAACTGGTTGTCAGAGTCGGCCACCGAACGCTCTCAGCCAGCATCGACGACGATCCTGAGAAGAGAGACGCGATAAATTTCGTCACCGCTATCCCCAAGTTTGCGAGGTATGCCGCGACGATTGCCCTGCTGCCGCGTGCTCACTGTCGATCTCCCTCTTCTGCGAGGAAGTTCAGGGAGTGATCGAGCCGGTGTGGGCGGTGTAGACAAACGGGTGAAGCGGATGCGACGGGGCGAGGTCGAGAAGCGCCTGCACACCGTCGAGTGGCCGGCCGAGCGGCTTTTCCAGGGACGCCCCTGGGGCGCGGGCGGCAAGCGCTGCGACCAGGGCGTCCCGTACCGGGATGGCCTGGGTCGCGAGCGCGCCGACAGCGCCGACTCTGGCGTACTGGCCAGGCTGCCAGCCGACGCTCCGCAAGGCGCTCGCCGCCGAGTGCGCGAGTTCACCGGCCGCTGCGGCGACGATGCCGCCGGCGGTTTCGTCGCCCGCGGCCGCGGCATCCACAACGTCACGGCAGAAGGAAGCGATGAGCGAAACCCGCTTCGGGTCCGCCTGCACCACCATGTAGACCTCGTCCAGAGGCCCGAATCGTTTGACGGCGGTGGCTTCGAGGATCGAATGTGGGGCACGGCCGTCGAAGGCGCGCAGCGCCGCGTCCAGCCCAGCCCGTCCGATCCAGTATCCGCTGCCTGCGTCGCCGAGCAGCGAACCCCACCCGTCGACCTTCGCCACGCTCGACTCGGACAGCGCCAGGACGACGACGCCGGTGCCAACCGCGAGCATGACGCCCGGCTCGGTGCCGTTGGCGGCGAGGTAACCGGTGACCGAATCGTGAGCGAGGGCAACTCGCTGTACGCCGATCCCGCGGGTGGCTGCAAGCAGGGCTTCGGGATTGGCGGCGGCCGGAGTCAGGCCGGACGTTCCCACGGCGAGCTCATCGATGCGCGACCCGGTGGCATCCGCCAACCGGCCGGCGAGTTCGGTGAGCTGGTCGACGACCGGCCGGTCGGTGAGGACGCCTGGCCCCTCGGTTTCGGAGAGGATGCCGGCGGAGTTGCTGAGCCGCAGGCGCGTTCCGGTCTGGCCACCGTCGATCGAGAGGCGGGTGGAATGTGGGGGCATGAGTCGTCCAGGTTCGAGGTTCCAGGCGAACGGGAGCGGACCAGGTCGACGATCCGCGTGTCGGCCCCTCATCCTACGGTCGGGGCGCACTCCCGGGCTCCACTGTGGGGTCTTGGCACGAGCTGCCGTGCCCTCAATAGACTGTGCCGCATGTACGTCGTCGTATCGGTCGTGACTCTTCTTCTCGTCGTCGGCGCGCTCGTCGACATCAGCACCCGATCCGAGTGGCAGGTGAAGCACCTGCCGAAGACGGTCTGGGTACTGCTGGTCGTCTTCCTGCCGCTCATCGGCAGCATGCTGTGGTTCCTGATCGGCCGCGAATACAGCAAGCCACCAGGGGAGATCTTCACCGTCCGGCCGACGGCCAGCGAGCATCCGGACCAGTGGTCGCAGGCCCCAGCAGCCAGCCGCCCCGAACCCACGGAGAAACAACTTCTGAGGGTCGAGCGTGAGATCGAGTTTCACGAGAAGCAGGCCAGGATCACGCAGCTGCAGGCCGACCTCGACCGGAGGCACGCAGAGGCGGAGTAAGCCGCGCCCGCCGTGGCGACGGCCACGAGCGGCATGGTTGACGACGCCTGCCCCGCAGCAACGGCCCTGATCCGAAAGAAGAGACCCTCCACATGACACTCATCTCACTGAACTCCGATGCCACGAGCTGGGCACTCCGCGCGGTCGCCGGCCCGGTCGATGCGGGCGTCGCGGACCGCGACATTCCCGCTGCGGTACCCGGCGAAGTGCAACTCGACCTGCTCGCCGCCGGGCTCATCGCCGACCCGTTCGACGGCGCAAACGAGAAGACCCAGGCCTGGATCGGGTACTGCGACTGGCGATACAGCACAACGTTCTCCTGGACGGCGAAGAACGCCGAGCGTCACGACCTCGTCGCAGACGGGCTGGACACCGCAGCAACCGTCACCCTCAACGGGAGGGAGGTCGCCCGCACCAGGAATCAGCACCGCGGTTACCGTTTCGATGTCACCGCACTGCTTCGAGAAGGGAAGAACGAGCTGACCGTCGACTTCCGATCGCCGATCGAATTCGCGCGCGAGCAGGAGGCGCTCCTCGGCGAACGACCGACGGTGATGCACCATCCTTTCAACGCCATCCGCAAAATGGCGTCCAACTTCGGCTGGGACTGGGGCATCGATGTCTCGAGCTCCGGCATCTGGAAGTCCATCGGAATCGATTCGTGGTCCGGAGCGCGCATCGCCTCGGTGCGGCCCCTGGCCGAGACCGACGGGAGCACCGGCATCCTCACCGCCCATGTCGCGCTCGAATGGGCGGCCGGCGCCACAGCGACCGACGTTTCCGTCACCGTGAACGGCCGCACCGAAACTGTACGAGCAGCCCCGGGCCAGACGGATGCCGTCGTCAGCGTCGACGCCGGAAGTGTCGCCCTGTGGTGGCCACGCGGGTACGGCGACCAGCCGCTCTATCGCGTCGACGTGGCCGCTGGCGATGCCGCCTGGACGGGCCACGTCGGGTTTCGCACCGTCGTGCTCGACACCGCACCGGACGAACACGGCTCTCGGTTCCACCTCACGGTGAACGGGACAGTGATCGGCATCCGGGGCGCCAACTGGATCCCCGACGACGCTTTCGTCACGCGGCTCACCCGCGAACGCTACCGCGCGAGAATGGCGGATGCCGTCGACGCCAATCTGAACCTCCTCCGGGTCTGGGGCGGTGGCCTCTACGAATCCGACGACTTCTACGACGCGTGCGACGAGCTCGGCTTGCTGGTCTGGCAGGACTTCCTGTTCGCCTGCGCCGCATACGCGGAGGAGGACCCGCTGCGAAGTGAGGTCGAAGCGGAGGCCCGTCAGCACATCACGCGGCTGAGCGCGCATCCCAGCCTCGCGCTCTGGAACGGCTGCAACGAGAACATCTGGGGCTACCTCGAGTGGGACTGGCGTCGCGAACTCGGCGAAAGAACGTGGGGTGAGGGGTACTACTTCGATCTGCTGCCTGCGCTGGTCGCCGAACTGGACCCCACGACTCCGTACTCGCCAGGGAGCCCGTTCTCGTACACGCGGTACGCGCACCCGAACGACCCCCGCCACGGAACCAGCCACATCTGGGATGTTTGGAACGACAAGGACTACACCGTCTACGGCGAGTACCGGCCGAGATTCGTGAGCGAGTTCGGGTTCCAGGGGCCGCCTGCGTGGTCGACGCTCACAGCATCCGTTCACGACGAGCCACTCGATCCGTACGGCGAGCAGATGCTCGTGCACCAGAAGGCCGCGGACGGCAACCTCAAACTCGACCGCGGACTCGGCCAGCACCTGCCCAGCCCGCGCTCGATCGAGGAATGGCACTGGGCGACGCAACTCAACCAGGCCCGGGCACTGCGGTTCGGGATCGAGCATTTCCGCTCCCTGACGCCGCTGAACAGCGGGTCGATCATGTGGCAGCTCAACGACAACTGGCCGGTCATCTCCTGGGCCGCCGTCGACTATGCCGGCCACCGCAAACCGTTATGGCACGCGCTCAAGCACGCATACGCCGACCGGTTGCTCACCATTCAGCCACGCGACGGCCGGCCGACCCTTCTCGCCCACAACGACTCAGCCGAGCGGTGGCGCGACACCGTTCGTGTCAGCCACCAGTCCCTCGACGGGACCGAGATCGCCAGCCAGGTCGTCGACGTCGACATCGAGCCGCGCGGCATCGTCTGTGTCGACCTCGAGTCGCGGGTGATCACGGCGACGGATGCTTCGACCGAATTCATCTCGGCGACCGCATGCGAGGCAACCCCGGCGTTCTGGTACTTCGTGGAGGATCCCGGCCTGGCGCTGCGCCCGTCATCCGAAGCATTGACGGTCACGACGGAGGCAACACCGACCGGGCTCCGGATGACCGTGACGGCGATGTCGCTCGTCAAGGACATCGTGATCCAGGCTGACAGGCTGGATGCCGCGGCATCCGTCGATCGCGGACTGGTCACCCTCGTCGCTGGAGCGAGCGCGGTGTTCACGATCACCGGTGAGATCGGACCGGATGTCCCGAGCGGGTTCCCCGTGGTGAGCTCCGCCAACGATCTTGTCACCGGTGAACGAAATCAGAGGCCACACGGTGGTTCCCCCGGCCGCGATTGAGTGACCCATACACTGGCAGGGTGAGCGACGACGGAACGATCCCCAGTATTGCGATTCTCGGTACCGGTTCGATGGGGTCGGCGATCCTGTCAGGGCTGCTGCAGCCGGGAGTGGCCGTCCCTGGAGGCGTCCGCGTCACCAACCGGACTCGAGCCAAGGCCGACGAGCTGGCGAAGCTGCCCGGGGTCACCTCGCTCGCACTCGAGGACCAGCCCGACGCGAACCGCACCGCTGTGGCCGGCGCCGGCGTCGTCCTCGTCGCGGTCAAGCCGGCCATGGTGCCTGACCTGCTGCGCGAAATCGCCGACGCCCTCGAGCCTGGCACGATCGTCATCAGCGTCGCCGCCGGGGTGACTGTGGCCACCTTCGAGTCGCTTCTGCCCGACACCATCTCAGTGCTTCGCTCGATGCCCAACACCCCGGCCGTCGTTGGCCGCGGCGTCACCGGGCTGTCGGCCGGCACGCGCTCGAGCGAGGAGGACCTTGCTCTCGCCCGTACCGTTTTCGAGACCGTCGGCACAGTGGTCGAGGTGCCCGAAAGCCAGCTGGACGCCCTCAGCACGATCTCAGGCTCCGGCCCTGCCTATGTCTTCCTGCTCATCGAGGAACTGACGAAGACCGCCGTGTCCAAAGGGTTCACCGCCGAGCAGGCTGCCGTGCTCGTGAACGGAACCTTCCTCGGTGCGTCTGAGCTGCTCGCCCAGTCCGATAAGACGCCCGAGCAGTTGCGCATCCAGGTCACGAGTCCCAAGGGGACGACCGAGCGCGCGGTTGCCGTCCTGCAGCAGGCGAACCTCAAACGCCTGTTCGATGAGGCAACGGATGCCGCCCTGGCGCGGGCGAAGGAACTCGCGGCCGGCGCCTGACCCACGTGCGGGGGCGTCACCTGTTTCGCACGCGCTCACCCGGTGCGCCGGATGCTTTCCTCCGAAACGGGTGACCAGGCGGTGGCGGGTTGTGTCCCTAGCTGGTCAGGGACGCGAACTTCTCGATGTCGCCCGTTGTGCCGGACACGATGATGAGATCGTGGTCTGTGACGACGGTGTCCGCCGTTGCGTAGGTGAACGGTTTTCCCGGTGATTTCACGCCGACGACGGTGATGCGGTACTTCGAACGAACGCCGCTCCGCCCGAGCGGAAGTCCGCGGATGGGTTTCGGCGGGTACATCTTGACGAGGGCGAAATCGTCGTCGAACTGGATGAAGTCGAGCATCCGGCCGCTCACGAGGTGGGCGACACGTTCACCGGCCTCGGCTTCCGGGTAGATGACATGGTTTGCCCCGACCCTGGCCAGGATTTTTCCGTGCGACTGTGAGACCGCCTTGGCCCAGATCTGCGGGATTTTGAGGTCGACAAGGTTGGCGGTGATCAAAACGCTGGCCTCGATCGACGATCCGACGGCGACCACGGCGATGGAGAAGTCCTGCGCCCCGACCTGCTTGAGGGCCTCGATGTTTCGCGCGTCCGCCTGAACGGTGTGTGTGATCCGCTCTGACCATTTCTGCACCAGCTCGGCACCCTCGTCGATGGCGAGGACCTCACGGTCGAGCCTGTCGAGTTCGCCCGCGCACGCTGCTCCGAAGCGACCGAGCCCGATAATGAGGACGGGGGCGTCGTGTTTGATCCGATCAACCAACAATGGGCCTTTCTTCGGGTCTCCGGTAGAGCCTGGAGCTCGTCGTCGCGGCAACGGCCGCAGCGAGAGTCACTGTACCAACTCGGCCGAGGAACATTGTCATGGCCAGCACATACTTCGCCGGGTCGTCGAGGTCCGCAGTGAGGCCGGTGGAGAGCCCGACGGTGCCGAAAGCCGAAATGACGTCGAACAGCACATGGTCGAGCGGCGCTTTCGTCAGCTGAAGCAGTGTGATGCACGACAACGCCACGATGGTGGCGCCCCACAGTACGACGCTGAGCGCGACCCGCAGAACGTCTGGCGGAACCCGGCGCCCGAAGGCCTCCATGTCGGGGCTGCCCTTCGCCTCGGCCATTGCCGCGAGGAAGATGACCGCGAGTGTCGTCACCTTGATACCACCGCCTGTTGACGCGGAACCGCCACCGATGAACATGAGCATGTCGGCGACGAGCAGGCTGGAACCGTTCAGGTCCGAAATTTCGATCGACGCGAACCCGCCCGACCTCGTCATCATCGACAAAAAGAGTGACTGGAACACCGTGTCGCTGGCGTTGAGACCGCCGAAGGTCTCCGGATTGTCGAACTCAAGCAAGGCGAAGACCCCGGCACCGAGGAACAGCAGGACGAGCGTGGTGACGACGGTGAGCTTGACGTGCAACGACCAGAACCGGGTGTGGAAGAGGTGGCGCTTGAGGGCATAGATGACGGGGAAGCCGAGGGCGCCGAGAAAAACGCCGACCATGAGGATCGACAGGAACCAGTAGTCGTTGGCGAACGTTCCGAGTCCCTCCGCGTTCGGCGTGAACCCGGTATTGGTGAACGCCATGGCGGAGTAATAGAAACTGTGCCAGATGGCGTTGCCGAGCGGGATGCCGTCGATGAGCATCCGCGGGAACAGCAGGATCGCGATGGCAACCTCGATGACGACGAGGCTCAGGGCCACGGTCGCGAGCATGCTGCCGATCTCACCGAGCCGGACGGCCTGGCCTTCGGCGACGGGCCCGCGGTGCCCGCGCATCGGGTTGGAGTCGCTCGCTGCCATGAGCTTCGCCCGCAGGCCGAGGCGCCGTGAGATCACCATGCCGAGGATGGAGGCCAGAGTCAGGACACCGACCGCACCGATCTGCACGCCGATGTAGACGAGGATGTGGCCGACGACCGACCAGTGCGTCGCCATGTCGACCGTCGAAAGCCCGGTGACACAGATGACGGAAACCGCCGTGAAGAAGGAGTCAGCCAGGGGAGTCCACGTTCTGTCCGCTGACGCGATGGGGAGCGAGAACAGCAGCGTGAAGACGAGGATCAGCGCGGAGAAAATCAGGATCGCGAACCGCGATGGAGATTCGCCGGTGAAATTGTCGATCAACTCGCGCACCCGGGCGAAACCGGAGCGGACGAGGATGTGGGGCCGAGCGTCGGTGATGCTGCCTGCCACGGTTCCCCCGTTCTTGGCTTGGTTTGGGACCGTTGTCATGGTACTCCGTGCTGAGAGTCACTAGCCTTGTGCCATGGCTGACATTTTTGACGTGATTGCAGATGCCACACGGCGTGACATACTGCAGATCCTCCTCGACCGGTACGAGAGTGATTCGACGATCTCGCACGGCGGAACGAGCGTCTCCGAGATTGTCACCGCACTCGGCCTCAGCCAGCCGACGGTGTCGAAACATCTCAAGGTTCTGCGTGAAGCGGGCCTCGTCGCCGTGCGTGAGGAGGGGCAACACCGCTACTACCGGCTCGAGTACAGCCCGCTCGAAACGGTCGAGGACTGGCTCATCCCGTTCCTCAGCGTCGACTTCGACATCGCCGAGGCCGTCGGGCTGGGTGAGCACGCAGCGCTGACCGACCAGGCGAAGCAGATGGCGGATGCCATCGGGCACGCCGTCGCGGACACCACCCACCGCGTCTCCTCGGCCGTGCAGGCCGTCAGCAAGAAGCTGGGCAAGTAGTAGCTCGATCCCTCGACACCGTCGGCTCGTGGGAGCTAAAGTGGGCGACACATCACCGGCCACGCCCCCTTCAGGAGTCATTATGACCAATGGTTTGGAAGACGTTCGTTTTCTGACTGTTGCCGAGGTCGCCGAGATGATGCGTGTGTCCAAAATGACGGTCTACCGCATGGTGCACGCGGGAGAATTGCCTGCCATCCGGTTCGGGCGGTCGTTTCGGGTTCCGGAGTCGGCGGTTGCCCATGTGGTATCCATGCCCGTCGTCGTCGTCGCCGACAGCGCGTGACTCCGGCGTGGGAGCTTGCGCCTCGAGGATCAGCTAGACTGCTCCGAGGCATTTTTTTCTGCCGGCCGTGGCATTCGCGGCCACGGCCAACCTTTGTGAGGTAATTAATGGGTTCTGTAATCAAGAAACGCCGTAAGCGCATGGCGAAGAAGAAGCACCGCAAGCTGCTTCGTAAGACTCGTCACCAGCGTCGCAACAAGAAGTAAGCAGCAACGCACCAGTTAAGCGTCAGGCCTTTCGGACTGGCGCTTTTTGGCGTCCCCGCGGCCCTTCCCCAGAACGGGCGTGTCGAGCGGGCTAACCGCCCCGGACCGCGACGCTCGACGGGCGATGTTGCGCGACATGCGCGCTCAACAGCAGAAACGGTCCCTTGCCGACAGGCTGTTCCTGTTCAGCGTGCGGCGCTACTCGCCCGGTGTCGGCGCCGGCTGGAACCCGCCGACCACGGAGCTGGGAAGCGTGTGGTCGACGGCGTCGAGTGGCGGCAGGCTCACAACCGCTTCGATGCCCACGAGAGCGCCCGCCCGGCCGAGAGCGTGGACCTGCAGCACCGTGATCGCGGTCGGCTGTGTGCCCCAACGCTCGATCGCGGGCCCGAACACCTCGTCGAGCGTCACATCCTTCGAGAAGTAGACGGTCAGCTTGGCGACAGCTGAGGTGTCAGCGCCCACATCGGCGAGGACCGCCTTGACCTGCTCGACCGCCTGGGCCGCCTGCGCTCCGGCACCTCCCTCGACGATCTCCCCGGAGGCATCCACCCCGTTCTGCTCCCCGATGAACAGAAGCCTGCCGCCGTCGACGAGAGTTGCCTGCGAGAAGTACGGGCTCCTGTGCATGGTCGACGGGTTCACGTGTGCCAGGGTCATGATGCCTCCAGTGCCATCGGTCTCGTCCGAGAATTGTAAGCATTAAGCTCGAGTACATGAGCGAATCGAACGACACCACAGGGCACAGCAAGGATGCCGGCTGGAACGTCGGCGTTCGCAAGACCGTCGCAGCGCCGGTAGCCGAAGTCTGGGCCTACCTCCTCGGCAAGGGACTGCCGATGTGGCTCGGCGACATTGACGAGCTGCCCGCCAAGAAAGGCGTGCGCTACCGCACGAACGACGGCGTCCGCGGCACCATCCGGGGTTTCGAGGAGAAGAAGCACGTCCGCCTGACCTGGCAGCCCGAGGATTGGCCGCACGACACCGCCCTGCAGCTCACCGTCAGCAAGTCCGCCGCGGGCGCGACGATCGAGATCTCGCACGAGGAACTCGCCGACCGCGAAGAACGTCGCATGATGCTCGGTCACTGGCACCGGGTGGTTGATTCGCTCGTCGCGCACTTCGAGTAGTTAGGCTGGGGCGGTGGAAACGGCATCCCTCACCCTCATCGGCAGACCCGGCTGTCATCTCTGTGATGACGCGCGCACGGTCGTCACGCGGGTGATGGACGAGCTTTCATCGCGACCGGATGCTCCGGCACTCACCCTCGACGAGGTTTCGATCCTCGACGACGCGGAGCTGAACGCGAAATACGCTGAAGAGATCCCCGTCCTGCTCATCAACGGGCGGGTCCACAACTACTGGCGGATCGACCCGGTCCGCCTGACCAACGCACTCCTGGAGCTCACATGATCCGCCACATCGTCTGCTGGAAACTCGCCGCAACGGATGACGCCACCAAGTCCGAACACGCCGCCGAGATCGCCCGTCAGATGAACGAGCTGCCCGCGCTGATCCCCGAGATCCGTGCGCTGCAGGTCGGCAAGAATGTGCTGTTCCCGGAAGTCAACTGGGATGTCGTGCTCATCGCCGACTTCGACGACGCCGACGCGCTCGAGCGCTACTCGGTGCACCCGGAGCACCAGCGGGTCGGCAAGTACATCGGTGAAGTGCGCGAGGACCGGGTCGCCGTCGACGTCGAGGTCTGACCCGCGCAGCCGTTGATCGAGTAGCGACGAAGGAGCGTATCGAGATCCTCGCTGCGGGAGGCGGATCTCGATACGGCCGCAAGCGGCCTACTCGATCAGCGGGCTGTGGCGGCAGGCGGCCTACTCGATCAGCGGGCTGTGGCGGCAAGCGGTCTACTCGATCAGCGGGCCGTGGCGGCAAGCGGGGCGCCGTTTCACTCGTTCCGGCCCGGTTCACGCGTTACGCCGGGTGAATCCGTCCGGAACGCGTGAATTCGCGTGCCCTCTACGGCAGCAAGCGGGTGGGGCCGCGGAAGAGGTAGGTGACCTCGCGGATCGACGTCTCGTGCAGCATGAGCATGAGCACACGGGCGAGGCCCATGCCGAAACCACCATGTGGCGGCACGCCATAACGGAAGAAGTCGAGGTAGAAGTCGAGCTCTTTCGGGTCGAGACCCTTCTCCTTCGCCTGCTCGATGAGCACGTCGACACGGTGTTCGCGTTGTGCCCCCGTGGAGATCTCCACACCGTTGAAGATGAGGTCGTAGCTCTTCGTGATCGACGCGTCGCCGTCATGGCGCATGTGGTAGAACGGCCGGATGCTCGAGGCGTAGTCGGTAAGGAAGACGAATTCGTGGCCGAACGTCTCGGCGACATACGCGGAGATCTGGCGTTCACCTTCCGGGTCCATGTCGTCGTCTGCGCGGGGAACCTCATAGCCGCGCTCGGCGACGATGCGCTTCGCCTCTGCGAGCGGGATGCGGGGGAACGGGGTGGACGGGACGGTGACCTCGAGGTCGAACAGCGCCTTGATCTCGTCACCGTGCTTGGCCTGAACGGCGGTGAACCCGGCGACGATGAGGTCCTCGTGCAGCTGCATGACGTCTTCGTGCGAGTCGATCCAGCTCACTTCGGAGTCGATCGACGTGAACTCGGTCGCGTGACGTGAGGTGAACGACGGGTCGGCGCGGAACGCTGGCCCGACCTCGAAGACCTTGCCGAAGCCGGCCGGCTGGGCCATCTGCTTGAAGAACTGCGGGCTCTGCGCGAGGTAGGCCTTGGTGTCGAAGTACTCGATCTCGAACAGTTCGGCGCGCGACTCGCTGGCGGAGGCCATGAGCTTCGGTGTGTGCAGCTCGATGAAGTCGTTGTCGATCCAGTAGCTGCGGAGCGCGTGCTCGAACGTGGTCTGGATACGGAAGATGAGGTTCTGTTTCGGGTTGCGCAGGTCGAGAAAACGCCAGTCCATGCGCTTGTCGAGGCTGGAGTCAGCGGCGATCGGCGTCTCGGGGAGGGCCTCTCCGACGACATCGAGCGACTCGAGCTTGATCTCGAGCCCGCCGAGCTTCACGCGTTCGTCATGCTTGAGCGTGCCGGTGACGGTGATGAACGAGCCGTGGGCCAGAGCCGAGATGGATTCGGTGATGGCGAGTTTCGTCGCGGATGCCTCATCCTCGTCGTTCAGTTCGCGAACGGCCGGATTGACCAGCTGAGCAGCGCCGGACTCATCGCGGAGCACGATGAACTGGACCTTCTTCTGATCACGGACGGTCTCGACCCATCCGGAGACGGAGACGGGGCCCTCAGGGAGGTCGGCCAGGTTCTTGATCAATACGCGTGTGGTCACGAGGGTCTAGCTTACGCGAGCGGTCCAATCTGACGGATTCCTGCGAGAAGTACCGGGCGCAGGCCCCCGGTACTTCGCCGAGTTCTACGATACGTAGACTGGGACGTGTGGTAGCCAGTCAGATTCATCTCGTCCGACACGGCGAGGTGCATAATCCCTTGCGCGTGCTCTACGGACGCCTCCCCGGCTACCGTCTCTCCGAACTCGGTGAACAGATGGCGGCCGCCGCAGCCGACGACCTCGCCAGCCGCGGCAGGGAGATCACGCGATTGCTGGCATCCCCGCTGCAACGCGCACAGGAGTCGGCCGTCCCGATATCGGGACGCTTCGGTATTCCGATCGAGACCGACGAGAGGGTCATCGAACCGACAAACCACTTCGAGGGCACGGTCATGCGCCTCGCGCTGCGCAACCCCGCCAACTGGGTCGCGCTGCGCAACCCGCGCAAACCCAGCTGGGGCGAGCCGTACGTGTCGATCGTTGCCCGCATGCTCGACGCTGTGCGCGATGTCTGGGAGTCGACACCGTCTGGAGATGTTGTCCTCGTCAGCCACCAGTTGCCGATCTGGATGGTTCACTCCGCGCTCGGCGACGGCCGCCTGCCGCATGACCCGCGGGAGCGCCGCTGCGCCCTGTCGAGCATCACATCGTTCGAACACCGAGACGGCGTCTTCGTCGAGGTCGACTACACCGACCCCGCAGGCGTTCTCGCAGCGGGTGCGACGGACGTGGGAGCGGTATGAGGCGACGGATGCGCGTGGCTGCGATCGGGATCGCCGCTGTTCTGCTTCTCACCGGTTGCGCAAGCGACCCCCTCGCTGAGCAATATAAAGAGGGCAGCAACAAGGGATACATCGCCGGAGACGGTTCCGTGACCGAGATCCCCGAGGCGGAGCGCGGGGACTCGATCAGCTTCGCCGGCGCGACCGAGAGCGGCGAGAAGATCTCCTCGGAGGACTTTCCCGGCGAGGTCCTCGTCGTGAACTTCTGGTACGCCGCGTGCGCCCCCTGCCGGGCGGAAGCGCCCGACCTTCAGGAACTCAGCGCCGAGTACGACGGCAAGGGCGCTCAGTTCATCGGGGTCAACGTGTACGACCAGGCCGACACGGCGCTCTCCTTCAACGAAACCTACGGCATCACCTACCCGTCGATCCTCGACGTGCAGGACGGCGCCGTGAAACTCGCTTTCACCGGAACGGTGCCGCCGAAAGCGGTGCCGACAACGATCGTGCTCGACAAGGAAGGCAGGGTCTCGGCCCGCATCCTCGGGCAGTTGAAAGAAGCATCCATCCTCGGCACGCTCATTCGCGACGCGATCGAAGAGTAGAGCGCCGTCATGAATCCGGGTGAGATCGTCCTCAATGGGCAACTTTTCGCGGCCATCCCCATCGCCCTGCTGGCCGGGCTGGTCTCATTCGCGTCGCCCTGCGTGCTTCCGCTGGTGCCCGGCTACCTCGGTTACGTCAGCGGGATGTCGAACGGCCCCCGCGCCAAACAGGCTCCTGCCCGATCACGGGTGATGCTCGGAGCTGTGCTCTTCGTGCTCGGCTTCAGCCTTGTCTTCGTGCTGATCGGAGCATTCGCGGGCACCATCGGCGCATTCGTCGTGCAGTGGGAGGATGTCATCACCCGCGTGCTCGGCGTCGTCGTCATCGTCATGGGCCTCGTCTTCGTCGGGCAGTTCTCGTTCCTCCAACGCACGGTCAAGTCGAACTTCCGCCCGGCGACAGGACTCGCAGGGGCGCCCGTCCTCGGGCTTGTCTTCGCGGTCGGCTGGGCGCCCTGCCTGGGGCCGACGCTCATCGCCATCCAGGCGCTCAGCCTCACCTCTGGTTCTACCGGTCGGGGAGCGCTTCTCGGACTGGTCTACTGCCTCGGCCTTGGGATCCCTTTCCTTCTGGTGGCCGCCGGGTTGAACTGGGTCACCGGATCCGTAGCATTCCTGAAACGGCATATCCGCGCGATCAACGTGGCCGGCGGCATCCTGCTCGTCTTCATCGGCGTGCTGATGGTCTCCGGTGTCTGGGGAATGCTCATGTCACGAGTCGGAGTGCTGATCGACGGTTATGTCACGACCATCTGATTACGTCGATGCGGGGGCCCGCCCGCAGCAGGAGCGCCCTGACGACGACATCGTCCAGCCGAAGCTCGGTTTCACCGGCACCCTGCGGTTCATCTGGCGACAGCTCACGAGCATGCGCACCGCGCTGATGTTGTTGCTGCTCCTGGCAATTGCCGCGGTGCCAGGATCACTCGTGCCGCAGCGCAGTTCGGACCCGAACGGCGTCATCCAGTACTTCGACGACAACCCTGACCTCGCGCCGGTGCTCGACAGCATCCAGATGTTCGATGTCTACGGGTCCGTGTGGTTCTCGAGCATCTACCTGCTGCTGTTCATCTCGCTGATCGGCTGCGTGGTGCCGCGCACCAAACACCACTTCCAGGCGATGCGGTCGCGTCCCCCGCGTACCCCCGCCAGGCTCCAACGCCTCGCCGCTCACACCGAGATCACCCTGGAGGGTGGGAACGCCGGCTCCGCGATCGAATCGGCACACGCGCTGCTCAAGAAGTCCGGCTACCGGACGGAGCTCTACCAGGGCCGGAACGGCGACGTGTCGGTCTCGGCCGAGCGCGGTTACCTCCGCGAGACCGGAAACCTCGTCTTCCACTCCGCTCTCGTCGGCATGCTCCTCACCGTCGCCATCGGCGGCGGGCTCGGCTATGCCGGCCAGCGGGTCATCGTCGAGGGGCAGACCTTCGTGAACACACTGCTCGACTACAACTCGTTCAACCCGGGGCGGTTCTACAACCCGGACGACCTCGCCCCGTACTCCCTGTCGCTCGACAACTTCGACGTGACGTACGAGCAGAAGAACCTCGACGCCTACGGCCAGCCCATCGACTTCACAGCCCACGTCACCACGCGGTTGCCGAACGGCGACACCGAGGAACGGGCCATCAAGGTGAACGACCCGCTTCGGTTCGAGGGTACGGATGTCTTCCTCCTCGGCAACGGCTACGCGCCGAAGGTCACCGTCCGGGACCCGGACGGCACTGTGGTCTGGACCGATTCGGTTCCGTTCCTCCCGCAGGACGGCAACCTCACCTCTCTCGGCGTCATCAAGATCCCGGACGGCCTCGAGGAGCAGATCGGCATGATCGGCTTCCTCTACCCGACCGCATACGAGCTGGAGACCGGCGCGTATACCTCCACCTACCCCGACCTCGTCTTTCCGGTGCTGACACTCAACGTGTACTCCGGTGACCTCGGCATCAACGACGGTGCTCCCAAATCGGTGTACGAGCTCAACGTGGACGATATGACCCAATTGACCGGCGGGGAAACCGGCGTGGATTCGATCGAACTGATGCCGGGGCAGAGCCAGGAGCTGCCGGGCGGTCGAGGGTCCATCACCTTCGAGAACGCGAATCCGGATGCTGCGGCGTCCGCCGACGAGAACGCCACGACCGCAGACTTCAGCGGTTCCGTCGCCCGCTTCGCCTCCTTCGACGTGCATCGTGACCCGACCCAGGGCTGGGTGCTCACCTTCGCAATCCTCATCCTCGGCGGACTGCTGACCTCGCTGTTCATCCCGCGCCGGCGGGTCTGGATCAAGGCGACCGACAACGTCGACGGCACGGTTCGCGTCGAATACGCCGGCCTCGCCCGCGGTGAAGACCCCGGGCTCGGTGAGGCCGTCGACGCCATCGCTTACCGTCACGGCACCGCTCTCGGCCTGCAGCGATGAGCCGCCGCGCCAGGGTGATGCTTGCTGCCGGGATCGACCTGGCGGCGACGCTGCTGTTCGTCCTCGTCGGGCGCGGCAGCCACAACGCGGATGCCAGCATCCTCGGGCTCCTCACCACCTGGTGGCCGTTCGCCGCTGCGCTCGCGGTCGGCTGGGGAGTGACCGCCGCCTGGAAACGGCCGTTCGGCATCCTCTGGCCCGGTGTCGGCGTCTGGCTGATCACCGTGGCCGGCGGGATGCTGCTCCGCACAGCATCGGGGCAGGGAACGGCCGTACCCTTTCTCCTCGTCGCCACGATATCCCTTGCCGTACTGCTGATGGGTTGGCGAGCGATCGCCGCCGTGACTTCCCGCTGGCACTCCAACCGGGCGGCATCCGCAGACCTTCCCCGCAAAACCGAGAGGTACCCTTAGATCGTGGATCTGAACGAACTTTCCGTGCTGTCCCTCTGGTCGGCCATGGCGATGTACATGCTCGCCTTCATCGCCTTCGCGCTCGACCTCGCCCGTCGGTCGGCCGACGTGACGGCCGCCGCCAACCAGCTGGCCGCGGCGGGCGCCCACCACAATGCCTCCCTGTCGTCGTCTCTGGAAACAGCTGAAGTCGGCCGTGCGTCCGGTCGACCGGTGACCACATTGACCCGGACGGACACCGACGCGCCGCAGGTCCAGGCCCGCCAGTCGCCGGTGCTGCGCGTCGCGCTCGCGCTCACCGTTCTCGGGTTCCTGCTGCACCTCACGGCAGTGGTCACTCGCGGTGTCGCCGCCGGCCGGGTGCCGTGGGCGAACATGTACGAGTTCGGGCTCACCGGCACTCTGCTCATCATCGCCGTGTACCTCGTCGTGCTGCTCCGGATCGACCTGCGCTTCCTCGGCACGTTCATCACCGGGCTGGTCCTGGTGCTGCTCGGTATCGCCGCGGTCGACTTCTACGTCGAGATCGTTCCGCTGCCGCCGGCCCTGCAGTCGGCCTGGCTCGTCATCCACGTCTTCGTCGCCTCGGCCGGGACCGCGTTCTTCGCTCTCGGTTTTGCGCTGGCGGTGCTGCAGCTCGTTCAGCACCGTCGTGAAGTCGGCGGCGCTGACCTCTCCGGGCTCAAACTGAAGTTCCTGGCGACGCTGCCGACGGCGGAACGGCTGGAGAACCTCGCGTACCGCACGAACATCGTCGGCTTCATCCTCTGGACGTTCACGCTCATGGCTGGTGCGATCTGGGCCGAGCGGGCCTGGGGTCGCTACTGGGGCTGGGACACCAAAGAGGTCTGGACCTTCATCATCTGGGTGATCTACGCGGGCTACATCCACGCGCGGGCGACTCGCGGCTGGCGCGGATCCCGGTCGGCATGGCTTGCCATCATCGGATTCGTCGCCGTGATGTTCAACTTCTCGGTGGTCAATCTCTTCTTCAAGGGCCTGCACGCCTACTCGGGACTGTAGCCCGCCGGTCTAACGGTCGCCCTCCTCCGTTGATCGAGTAGCGACGAAGGAGCGTGTCTTCGTTGATCGAGTAGCGACGAAGGGGCGTGTCTTCGTTGATCGAGTAGCGACGAAGGAGCGTATCGAGATCGTTGGCGTCGGCTGACGGATCTCGATACGGCCGCAGGCGGCCTACTCGATCAGCGATGGGGTGGCTGCAGGCGGTCTGCTCGCTTGTCCACAGACTGATCTCGATACGCGGACTCGCTCCGCTCGGTCGCTACTCGATCAGCGATGGGGACGGAGTCGTCAGAGCAGCGCGTGGCAGCGGCGCAGGCGGTCCAGCCACCAGTCGCGACGCTCAGCGGATGCCGCGTAGCCGTCGAGCAGGCGTTGCGACGGGACGACCCGGCGCACGTCGATTGACCCGTTCACCGCCTGCAGCGGGTCATCGGTCACGTCGGCTGACAGCAGCGAGGCGGTACCAAGGCCGCAGTCGTACTCCAGGTCTGGCACGGCCGCAGCCAGCCACGCGCCCATCGACAAGCCGACCGAGGTGTCCAGCGCGCTCGACACGACCACGGGAAGCCCGGCCTGCGCGATGATGTCCAGCGACCGGCGGATGCCGCCGAGCGGCTGCGCCTTCAGTACGAGGATGTCCGCTGCACCGGCTTCAGCGACGGTGAGGGGATCGGCGGCCTTCCGCACACTTTCGTCTGCGGCGATCGGCACACCCATGTATTTGGTCCGCCGGCGGATCTCCACGAGCTCCGGGACGGTCGCACACGGTTGCTCGACGTACTCGAGATCGAACTCAGCGAGCGCGTGGATCGCGTGCTCGGCCTCATCGATGTTCCAGCCTCCGTTGGCGTCGACGCGGATGCGGCCCTCAGGGCCCATGAGCTCCCGCACTTTGCGCACCCGCGAGAGGTCCTCGACCAGGCTCTGCCCGCGTTCGGCGACTTTGATCTTGGCGGTGCGGCATCCGTCGAACCGTTTCAGGATGCCGGTGACCCGGTCGACGTGGACGGCAGGCACCGTCGCGTTGACCGGGATGCTGCGGCGCAACGGAGCTGGAAGCTCGCCCCACGCGAACTCAACGGCCGCCCGCAACCAGGTCGCGCTTTCAGCATCGCCGTATTCGACGAACGGAGAGAACTCCGCCCAGCCGTTCTCGCCCTCCAGGAGCAGCGCTTCACGCTCGTCGATGCCACGGAACCGCGTCGCGAGCGGCAGCGCGACCACGCGGGCCGACGCGAGCAGATCTGCGAGGTCCGGCACTGTCTGGTTGAGCGGCGGGATGTTCGACATGGAATCATTCTGCCGTGCCCGGAGCGGAACCGGCCCATCGACCCCGTCCAGCGCAGATTCGACAGGGCAAGTCCCCCCGGGACGCTCAACATCTCCTGTTCCCCGTGGTATTCGCGCAGAACCTCCTGTTCGGCGCAGGCACAGGGCGAAGCATCCGCGCTCTAGGCTGAATTCATGACGGTGTCTGAAATCTTCGACCAAAGCGAGTGGGCAGAGGTGGCCGGAATCGGGCCTCTGACCGATATCACCTACCATCACGACATCTCGGGCCGGATCGCCCGGGTCGCGTTCAACCGACCAGAGGTGCGCAACGCGTTCCGCCCGCACACCGTCGATGAGCTGTACCGTGCCCTCGAGGACGCCCGCACGAATCCCCGCATCGGCGTCGTCCTGCTCACCGGCAACGGGCCAAGCCCCAAGGACGGCGGGTGGGCGTTCTGCTCCGGCGGCGACCAGCGCATCCGCGGGCGTGACGGCTATCAGTACTCCGCGAGCGATGAGGCGTCGGGCGTCGACACCGCACGCAGCGGACGCCTGCACATCCTCGAGGTCCAGCGACTCATCCGGTTCATGCCGAAGGTCGTCATCGCGGTCGTTCCCGGGTGGGCTGCCGGCGGCGGTCACTCATTGCACGTCGTCTGCGACCTGACGATCGCCAGCCGGGAACACGGCAAGTTCAAACAGACGGATGCTGACGTCGGCTCCTTCGACGCCGGGTACGGCAGTGCGTACTTCGCCCGGCAGATCGGGCAGAAATTCGCCCGCGAGATCTTCTTCCTCGCCGAGGAATACTCGGCTGAGCGCGCCTACGAGATGGGCGCTGTGAACGCCGTCGTGCCGCATGCGGAACTGGAATCGACTGCACTGGACTGGGCGCGCACCATCCTGACCAAGTCGCCGACCGCTATCCGCATGCTCAAGTTCGCCTTCAACGCCGTCGACGACGGGCTGATGGGCCAGCAGGTGTTCGCGGGGGAGGCGACGCGTCTCGCCTACGGCACCGATGAGGCGGTGGAAGGGCGGGACTCGTTCCTCGAGAAGCGGGAGCCGGACTGGTCGCCGTACCCCTGGCAGTTCTGAGGAACGGGGACGTGCGGCCGGTCACGTCCCGTGACGCCGTGATTGGGGGTCGGGAGCCGGCGCGGGCTGATACCAGTGGCGGAGCCGGCCGAATCGCCAGATGACGTCTTCAGCGGCGGCACCTGGGCGGCGAAAAGGCGCACTCTTCCTGGGATGATGCGCTGGTCGACAAGGCGCTCCTCTGGGAAAGGGTCTCGCGTTCGATGAGCAGGGCGAGTCCCTGTGGTGGAGACTCGCCGGGCTCGCGCTCCTCGTCATCAGAGGGCGCCGTCTTGGGTCGACACGGCCACCGGGGTATCAGCTGGCGAAGGCGTAGCCGGGTGATGAACTGACGCATCGTCGGCAATAGGCGCATACTGTCCCCGAGGGCCCATTCGGTCTGCGTCTGCACGATGAGAGCGAACGGAGAACCGCAATGACCGCTACCAGCGACATTCGACCGACAGACCACACGCCAGAACGACCACCGGCTGCCGACGTCCCGGGAGGCGTCATCGGGCGTCGGGCCCTGGCTCTCCTCCGGCTGGGGACCGGTTTCATCTTCCTCTGGGCGTTCCTCGACAAAACGTTCGGGCTCGGGTTCGCCACTCCCACCGATCGGTCCTGGCTGAACGGTGGAGCCCCCAGCCAGGGGTTCCTCGGCAGTGATGCCGTCACCGGACCGCTGAAGCCCTTCTTCGCCGGAATCGCCAGCCCCGCCACCGACGTGCTGTTCATGCTCGCCATGCTGGCGATCGGCTCGGCCGTGATGCTCGGCATCGGTCTGCGAGTCAGCGCTGTCGCCGGCTCGCTCGTCATGGTGCTCATGTACCTCGCCGAGTGGCCGTTCGTGGCGAACGCCTCCTCCACCAACCCGTTCGTGGACTACCACATCATCTACGCCTTCGCCCTGGTGGCGGTCGCCGCAACCTCGGCTGGTGACACCTGGGGTCTCGGTCGCTCATGGAAGCGGCTGCCGCTGGTGCGCAAGAACCCGTGGCTGATCTGAGCCTTCCGTTGATCGAGTAGGCCGCTTGCGGCCGTATCGAGATCAGCGCGGAGTCGATCAGCGTATGGTGAAAGCATGACGCGGATGCTCGTTCGGGTGCCGGCGACGAGGCCCCTCGACCTCATGGTCGAGTTGCGGCGCGCCCTCGACCTCTCGGGGCCCGCCATCACGCCGGTTCCTGATGACGAACCCCGTGGCGTCGAAGCCGAGGAGGTTCCGCAACCAGTCGGTGTCGTCATCGAAACGTCAGGATCGACCGGCGTGCCGAAGCGGGTCGCCCTCACCTGCAACGCCCTCCTCGCGAGTGCGGCGGCCAGCGCCACCGCGCTGGACGGACAGGGCCAGTGGCTGCTCGCGCTTCCCGCTCACTACATCGCCGGACTCCAGGTCCTCGTGCGATCGATCGCCGCAGGAACAGTACCCGTTGTTCTTCCCCCTGGCCGGTTCGAACCCGCCGCCTTCGTCGAGGCATCCCGGAAGCTGAGCGGCGAGCGGCACTACACCTCGCTCGTGCCGCTGCAGCTGTCGCGACTTCTCGAGAGCCGAGCCGGGCTGATCGCGCTCCGCCGTTTCGACGGTATTCTCGTCGGCGGGCAGGCAACTCCGCCTCAGCTGCTCCGGCGTAGCGAGCAGCTTGGCCTGCCGATCTTCCGCACCTACGGGTCGAGCGAAACTGCCGGCGGCTGCGTCTACAACGGCGTGCCACTGCCCGGGGTGCACGTCCGCATCGTCGACGGCCAGGTGGAACTGGCCGGTGCCATGCTGGCCGAAGCCTACCTCGGCGACGCGGAACTCACCGCTCGTACCTTCCCCGTCGCCGACGGCCTTCGCTGGTACCGCACCGGCGACCTGGGCGAGTTCAGTGACGGTGTGCTGCGCGTCACCGGGCGAGCCGACAACGTCATTGTCTCCGGCGGCGTCAACGTGTCACTCGACCGCGTCGAGCACGTGGTGCGCGGCCTGCCCGACCTGACCGAGTCGGTCGTCGTGGCCACCCCGCATCGCGACTGGGGCGAGGTTCCGGTCGTCGTGACGACGGCGGGGCATCCGTCGCTATCTCAGATCGCGGATGCTGTCGCCGACTCCCTGGGCAAGCCGGCTCGCCCCGCCCACATCGTGCGACTGGATGAACTGCCGCTGCTGCCGTCAGGCAAACCCGACCGGCTGGCGATCGTGGCGATCGTCGCTGTTGCTCTCCAGGGCGACCAGGAGGGCGAGTTCCCCGCTGTCGGATCCGGCGACTCCGCCTGAACACAAGACGGCGGCCGGGGCGCTGCCCCGGCCGCCGTCTTCCGCGCGGCTTCAGGCGTCCACGGACTTCTGATTGCCTTCATTCACGGTGAGGGTGTCCTGATCGTTGCCCGCCGCGACCTCGATCTTGCGTGGCTTCGCTCGCTCACTGACAGGGATGGTGACGCTGAGCACGCCGTTGGTGTAGTTGGCGGCGATCCTCTCGATGTCGATTCCCTGGCCGAGGTTCAGCTGGCGGAGGAACGAGCCGGCCATGCGTTCGCGTGCAATCCACTTGGCGCCCTCCGCTGCGCCGAGTGTGCGCTCAGCGCGGATCGTGAGCAACTGGCCGTCCACGTCGATGTCGACGGAGCCAGGGTCGATGCCCGGCAGATCAGCCGCGAGCACGTAGTGGTCGCCTTCGCGGTACAGGTCCATCGGCATCAGACGGGGACCCTGCCTGGCACCCAGGAGCGTCTCGCTCATGCGGTCGAGTTCACGGAACGGGTCGAAGTTCATTGCCATCTGAATTGTCCTCTCTGTTCGTCTCTGTGCTGTAGAAGAGTTGAGTCGATGTGACTCAACTTCTGAAAACCATGTTAATGAGCGCCGGAAAAATGTCTAGTCTGCCGCGTTTGCCGTCAGCGAACAGCGAGCGGGGGCGGCCCGGTAAACTGCGTACGAACAGAGGGAGGTTGCCCCGTGGCAGCTAAATCACAACGACTCACGCCCCCGCAACGGCCGAAGGCCGCACGGCCGGTGGGCCGAGGCTCGAGCGGTAACCCAGCAGCCAAGCGGTACGAGAAGATCCGCCCAGCCACATTCGGCGACTGGGTGGCCGGCGCTCGCATCTTCACCCTCTCCATGTCGGTTTCCCCCGTCCTCGTCGGCACGGGGGCGGCAGTCGTCGCCAACGACCCTGGCGAGTTCCACTGGGTTCGGGCACTGCTTTGCCTCGCGGTTGCGGTCTGCCTCCAGATCGGCGTCAACTACGCGAACGACTATTCCGACGGCATCCGCGGCACCGACCAGCACCGGGTCGGCCCCTTCCGGCTCGTCGGAAGCGGCAAGGCGCGTCCGAAGACCGTTCTGATCGTTGCTCTGGTCTTCTTCGCCCTCGCGGCGGTGGCCGGGCTCATTCTCACCGTGCTTACCGGCTTGTGGTGGCTTCTCGCCGTCGGCGCCGCCGCGATCCTCGCCGGCTGGTTCTACACCGGTGGTCGCCGGCCTTACGGCTACAACGCGCTCGGCGAACTGTTCGTGTTCGTGTTCTTCGGCCTGGTGGCGACGCTCGGCACCGCGTACGTCCAATCGTTCGTGCTGAACCAGGAAGCCTGGCTCGGAGCGGTCGGCGTCGGACTCATCTCTGTCGCCACCCTGATCGTCAACAACATCCGGGACATCACCCAGGACAGGGATGCCGGCAAGCGCACGCTCACCGTCCTGCTCGGCGACACCGCCAGTCGGATCCTCTACATCCTCTGCCTGCTTGCGCCGTTCGGCATCGCCGCTTGGCTGGCCATGTTCTACCCGGTGGCTTGGTTCGCGCTGTTCGGGCTGCTCGCCGCACTGCCTGCCGCCCTCATCGTGGCAACGGCTCGGACCGCACACGAATTCGTGCTCGCACTCAAGCTGACCGGCCTGGTGCAACTACTGTTCGGCGCCGCACTGCTCTGGGCGTTCTGGAAGTAGGTCAGCGCTCGCTGCGTGTCACTGTGTCGGATGCCGCGGCATCCGACACCGTGTCTTCGGCGTTCTCGTCTTCGGCGGGTTTCTTCGCGCCGTGACGCAGTTCGTAGAGGTCCCGTGACACCGCTTCGCGCGGGCGCTGCAGGAAAATGTAGGAGACGCTGAGGCCGATCAGCGCGGCGAGGATCGTCGCGATCCACGGCTCGATCCCCAGCAGCAGCAGAACCGCCAGGGGCACCGCGAAGGTGAGCAGGCGGAGCACGGTGTAGTAGATGACGGGAGGGATGCGTTTCACGTTCCCAGTGTAGGCGCGCACTCTGGGAGGACCGCCGGGAAGCAACCGTCGACAGGGGGGAAGTTCCCAGAACTCGGGGCTACGATGGGGGTATGCGTTGGTGGATCATACTGATAGTCGGTCTCGTCGTCGCGACGATCTATTCGGTAATCGACTGCGCCATGATTCCGGCCAACCGGGTCCGCGGGTTGAAAAAGCCGGCCTGGATCGCCATCATCCTCCTGTTGCCCGTCCTCGGCGTCGTTCTCTGGTTCACCATCGGCCGCGCCCGCGCTGGGCAGGAGGCGAAACCGCGACTCGCGCCGGACGACGACCCAGCCTTCATCGGCACCCTTGGCCGCGATCGGGAACAGGATGAACGCATCCGTCGCCTCGAAGAGGAACTCGCCTCGCTCGACTCCGACGCACCAAACCCTGACGTGACCGGCAAGGCCACGCCGACACCGGACGACAGTCCAGACGGCTCGGCCGGGCACTCGCCCGACGAGTCGGGCAGAACGGATGCCTGACGCCGGTCCGGCAACCACATACTCGGTCGCGCTTCTCGAAGAGTTCGTGCGCCTCGGAGTGCAGGACGTCGTGGTCTGCCCAGGGTCACGGTCGCAAGCGCTCGCGCTGGCTGCCGCAGCGCTCGAAAGGGCCGGGTCGATCCGGCTGCACGTGCGCATCGACGAGCGGGTCGCCGGCTTCCTCGCGCTCGGGCTCGCCATCGAGAGCGGCGTCCCGGCCGCCGTCATCGTCACAAGCGGCACAGCGGTCGCGAACCTGCACCCTGCGGTGCTCGAGGCGCACCATTCCGGCGTTCCCCTCCTGCTGCTGACCGCCGACCGGCCGGACGAGCTCCGCGGCATCCGTTCCAACCAGACCACCCACCAGGCCGGCATCTTCGGCCTTGCTGCCCGGCTGACCCGCGACGTGCCGGCGCCGATGGGCGCGCCAGGCGATGCGGCATCCGCGAGGACGCTCGCCCGGCTGGCGGTCGACGCGGCTGTCGGGGTGGGGCCCGCAGGGGCGGGGCCGGTGCACCTGAACCTTGCCCTCCGTGAACCGTTGTCGACACCCATCGCGGTTCTCGACAGGGTTGAGCCGGTCGCGCGACCGGACGTCAGCGGCGGCCGGATCACCCGCCCAGGCATCCTCCTCGAGCGCGGCAAACGCACCGTCGTCATCGCCGGTCACGGCGCAGGGCCTGTCGCCGAAGCGCTAGCCCACGCCGGCGGCTGGCCGCTCCTCGCCGAGGTGTCGAGCGGTGCCAGGTACGGCAGGAACCTCGTCGTCGCGTACCGAGAACTGCTTTCGGATCCGGAATTCGGTGGCCGCGTCGAACGGGCTGTCGTGTACGGCCACCCCACCCTCAGTCGGCAGGTCCCCGCCCTGCTGACGCGGGACGGTGTCGAAGTCATCGTCGTCGCACCCAGCGGCGACGAGGTGTACAACCCGGGCCGCCGCGCCGCCCACATCGTCGGTGCTGCGACCGTCGTCGACGGCAGCATCGACAGGGCCTGGGTGGGCTCGTGGGTGCAGGCGTCGCGACGGATCTCCGACGAGAAGTCCCAGGATGTCGCTCCCGATCTGGAGGCTGCACAGTCCCATGACCCTGCCACCCGGCTCGGTTACGTTCGATCGGAATTCCAGGCGATCCGCGCCAGGGTGGACCGGCGGATGCTCGCGCTCGCGGTGTGGGGAGCGACCTGGCCGCACGACCGGCTCGTGCTTGGAGCATCCCGTCTCATCCGTGATGTCGACGCCGCCGTGCCAGGCAAGAAGATCCGCGTCCACTCCAACCGGGGTCTCGCGGGCATCGACGGGACCGTCGCCACCGCTCTCGGCATTGCCGTCGCCAGTCAGGCCGACGGCGCCGGAGTGACCCGCGTGCTGCTCGGCGACCTCACCCTGCTGCACGACGTCGGAGCGCTGCTCGGCGGGACGGGTGAAGCAATGCCCAGGATTCAGGTCATCGTCGGCAACGACGGCGGTGGCACCATCTTCGACGGCCTCGAGGTGGCTGAATCCACCGAAAGCGCAGACTTCGACCGGGTGCTGTACACGCCGCAACGGGCGGACTTCGCTGCTCTCGCCGCGGCATACGGCTGGACGTACCTGAAGGCGAGCACCCGCGGAGAGCTGGATCAGGCGCTCACAGCACCCGTGGCATCCGGAACCCTGATCGAGGTCCCGCTCGAACGGTGAGCGCCGCTCGCTCGATCCGCAAGCGGTTGAACGGCCCGGTTTTCGCCGCCACAATGTGCAGATGACGTCACAGAAAAAATCCGGATGGGAGGCCGACCCCGCACCGCTGCTGCGGGTCGGCGACGGTTTCACACTCGACGCCGTGGACGCGAACGGCAGCCCAGGGTTCGTCGGGAACAAGGCGGCGGGAAAAGCGGAACTCAACAAGGATGCCGAGCTTCTCAGCGAGAAGCAGGAACGCCTGTTCGCAGCGTCGAAGGGTGAGGCGACGGATGCCGTCCTGCTCGTCCTGCAGGCGATGGACACCGCGGGAAAGGGCGGCATCGTGCGGCACGTCGTCGGTTCGGTCGACCCGCAGGGAGTCGCGTTGTCGGCGTTCAAAGCCCCGACGGAAGAGGAGCTCTCACATGATTTCCTTTGGAGGATCAAGCGCGCCGTTCCCGAGCCTGGGCTGATCGGCGTCTTCGACCGCTCGCACTACGAGGACGTCCTGATCGCGCGGGTCCGTGGCTTGGCCGACGACGTAGAAATCGAGCGGCGTTACGGGGCGATCCTCGAGTTCGAGCAGGAACTGGTCGACAGGGGCATCCGGATCGTCAAGGTGATGCTGCACATCAGCGCCGATGAGCAGAAGGCACGCCTTGCCCAGAGGCTCGACCGCCCTGACAAGCACTGGAAGTTCAATCCAGGCGATATCGATGAACGCCAGCATTGGTCCGCCTACCAGGACGCGTACCAGGCGGTGTTCGAACGCACGTCAAGCGAAGCGGCACCGTGGCACGTCGTCCCGGCGAACAAGAAATGGTACGCGCGGGTCGCAGTGCAACGCCTCCTGCTCGACGCTCTCACCGAGATCGACCCGCAGTGGCCGCCCGCAGACTACGACGTCGAGGAGCAGAAGACGCGCCTGGCGGCCACCTGATCCGGCCAGCGGTGGGCTCATCCGTCCCGGATGTCGGGTTTGGTGCCGGGGGGTCGGCGTTTGCGACGGATGGACGGGGTGGCGGCTCAGCCGAACGCGTCGACGATCGGCCGGAACTTCATCCGCGTCTCGGTGAGCTCCTTCTCGGGCACGGATTCGCCGACGATGCCGCAGCCCGCCCAGGCGGTGACGTCGCCGCCCGGCTCCACCATCGCGCAGCGGAGTGCTATGGCCCATTCGCCGTCGCCGTCAGCGCCGACCCAGCCGACGGGCCCCGCATATCGGCCGCGATCGAATGGTTCGAGTTCGTCGATCAGGGCAACCGCGGCGGGGGTCGGCGACCCGGCCACAGCGGCGGTGGGGTGAAGGGCATCGATCAGGTCGAGTGAGGTGGCGTCGTCGGTGAGGGTGCCTTCGATGTCGGTGGCGAGGTGCCACAGGTTCGGAAGCTTGAGGGTGAACGGCATCTCGCTGGTGAGCACATGAGAGGTGTGCGGTCGCAGCGACGCCAGCACGCTCTGCACGGCGAACTGGTGCTCGTCCTGGTCCTTCGCGCTCGTCACAAGGTCGACGGCGGCCTGCTGGTCCGCCTCGGCGTCGACCCCGCGCGACGCCGTCCCGGCGAGCACGCGTGCGGTGACGGATCCGTCCTGCACCCCGACGAGGGTCTCGGGGCTTGAGCCGACGAGGCCGTCGACCGCGAAGGTCCAGCAGTCCGGGTACCCGAGCGCGAGATCCGAGACGACCCGGCGGAGATCAGCGTCGGCCGGGATGCGACCGAGGAGGTCGCGTGAGAGGACCACCTTGCTCAATTCCCCGCCGAGGATGCGCTCCACCGCCTGGGTCACATGCTCCCGGAATCCGTCGGCTGACTCAGCGCCAGGGGTGAGGGTGATCCGGTACTCGGGGCCGAATGCGGTCGACCGCGGGCTTGCCGGAGCATCCGGTGCGTTTTCCGCGTCCAGGCGAATGCGAGTGACCCACGTCACCCCCTCGCGCCGGCCGATGAGGAGCTGCGGCACGATCAGCACACTCGACTGCGCAGAGTGATCGGCGAACGCGAACGTGCCGAACGCGACCAGGCCGGTGCCGGGCATCCGCAACGGGTCGGTGACGGTTGCCGCGGCGGCGATCTCACGCCAGACGGCTGCGGCGTCCTGCATCCGGTTCGGACCTGAGAATTCCAGCCGGAGCGCTTCACCCACTCCGGCGAGGCCGCAGCCTTTGCGCAGCCACAGCAGCGGGCGCTGCGGGTCGACAAGGGCGATGAGCGAACGGACGTCGTCAACCTGTTCGGTTTCGACGACGAGGTGCTGTGTGGACGCAAGCGTGCCGGGTGAAGTCACGCATCCAGCGTACGCCGGTTGCTGCGGATCGGCCGTGACGAGGGGTCCGGTCGTACACTGGGGACATGAACAAGGCAGATCTTTCCAAGCAGCCGTCGCAGGTTTCCGCCATGTTCGACCAGGTTTCCACGCATTACGACCGGACGAACGCGGTGATGAGCGTCGGTAACGACGTGCTCTGGCGCGTGGCAACCACCCGCACGATCGATCCGCACCCCGGCGACCGCATCCTCGACCTCGCCGCCGGCACCGGAACCTCAAGCGCTTTCCTCGCCAAGTCGGGTGCCACCGTCGTCGCCGCCGATTTCTCCCCCGGCATGATCGAGGTGGGCCGCAAGAAGTACGGCCGTGTGCGCAACATGCAATTCGTCGAGGCGGATGCCACGAATCTTCCGTTCTCCGACAACGAGTTCGATGCCACGACCATTTCGTTCGGGCTGCGCAACGTCGTCGAGCCGAAGAAGGCGATCGCTGAGATGTTCCGCGTCACGAAGCCGGGCGGGCACCTGGTCATCTGCGAGTTCTCCACTCCGCCGAACCCGGTGATGAAAGGTCTCTACGACTTCTACCTGAAACGAGTCACTCCGGTCCTCGTGAAGTTCTCGAGTTCGAACCCGGACGCGTACGACTACCTCAACGACTCGATCCAGGCGTGGCCGGGGCAGGGGGAGCTCGCCTCCTGGCTGCGCGGTGCCGGGTGGACCGAGGTCAAGTACCGCAACCTCACCGGCGGTATCGTCGCGCTGCACCGGGGAACCAAACCGCGCGGCTGAGGTCGGTTGCCGACAGCCAAAGGAGGCCGTGTGAGAGACCCGATTCCGCTGACGCCGGTCGACCGGCGACGAGAACTGCGGGCGGACTGCTCCCGCTGTGTCGGCCTGTGCTGTGTCGCCCTGGCCTTCGCCCGCTCCGCCGATTTCGCCTTCACCAAGGACGCAGGCGAGCCGTGTGTCAACCTCGAGGAGGACTACCGCTGTGTCATCCACCCCGAGCTGCGGGAGCGCGGGTTCAAGGGGTGCACCGTCTTTGACTGCTTCGGCGCCGGGCAGAAGGTGACTCAGCACACCGACGGCGGCGCGAGCTGGCGCGACGATGCCGACATCCGGGCGTCGATGTTCGCCGTGTTCCCCGTGGTGCGTCAGCTGCAGGAACTGCTCTGGTACCTGGCCGACGCCGCCGGGCGTCCAGAGGCGGCGCCGCTCAAGAACGACCTCGAGCGCGCATACGGCGAGACCGAAGCCCTCACGACGGCATCGCCTGACGAGATCCGTGCGCTCGACGTGGATGCCTACCAGGGCACACTGACTGGACTGTTGCGGCAGGCCAGCGCCCTCGTGCGCGAGGGAACCGGCACCTCGGAAGCGGCTCGGCGCCTGGAGCCGGGAGTTGATCTGATGGGCGCTCACCTCGCCGGGCAGGACCTGCGCGGAGCGCACCTGCGCGGAGCCTGGCTGATCGCCGCGGACCTCCGCTCCGCCGACCTGTCGAACGCCGACGTTCTCGGGGCGGACTTTCGTGATGCGGAATTGGGCGGTGCGACCATGCAGGACGCGCTCTACCTCACCCAGTTCCAGGTGAATGCTGCGCGCGGGGATGACCTGACGGTGCTGCCCGAGTCAGTGACGCGGCCGTCGCACTGGCGGCGCTGAGCCGCGGCATCCGCTCATCCGCTGCGGCCCAGGGCGTGAACAGGCAGGGTTCCCCGCGAGACGTGCCGATCCGGGTCAACCGCGCGTACCGGTGACGACGGTCGCGTCCCATCCGGCGGAGTGCTCGGTGACCGGCGCGAGGCCGGCCCGGGCGAGGATCTCCGCCGTGTGATCCGCCTGCCGCCCACTGGTTTCCATGACGAGATGTGCCCCAGGCTTCAACCAGGCGGATGCCTCGACGGCGATCCGCCGCTGGAGGTCCAGCCCATCGTCCCCTCCGTCGAGCGTGGCCCTGGCCTCGTGCAGCCTGGCCTCGCGAGGCATGGTGGCGATGCTCGCTGTCGGCACATACGGCGCGTTGGCGGTCAGGAGGTCGACGCGACCGCGCAGTGCCGACGGCAGCGGCGCATAGAGGTCCCCCTCGAAGACGCGACCGCGCTCGCCGAGGTTTCCCCGGGCGCACCGGACGGCGACCGGATCGATGTCCGTCGCGCACAGTTCGACGCCACCCAGCCGTTCGGCCAGCGCTCTCCCGATGGCTCCTGACCCGCAACACAGGTCGACGACGACCGGATGCTCGACCCCGACCGCGAGGGCCGCCGCCCGGTCGACGAGGAACTCGGTCCGACGGCGAGGAACGAAAACCCCGGGGCTGACCCGGACACGCAGGCCACAGAACGCAGCCCAGCCGAGGACGTACTCGAGTGGTTCCCCGGCGCAGCGGCGCGAGACGAGCAGGTCGAGTTCCGCCACGGATGTCGCCGCCCCACCCAACAGCCCGGCCTCCTCGTCAGCGAAGACACACCCCGCCTCGCGGAGCAACCGGACAATCCGATTCCTCGAGACACCAAAAAGAGCCCACTGATCGCTCGAATTCGCGCCTGGAGCAGCCCTTTTCGGTATCTCGTGGGGGAGGCTCACCCGTAGGTCTTCTCTCCGCGGGCCAGCCGTTCGATGAAATCCTCGATCCGCCTCGCTCGGGTCTCCGGCCGCTTGGCGTCCTGGACCCGGTAGTAGATCGCATAGCGGTTCTGGCTGTTGAGCGAGGAGAAGAACGCCGCGGCTTCGGGGTTGTTCTCCAGCGCCGCAAGAAAATCGGGGTACGGCTCCGCGTTCTTCGGCCCGTGGTAGGCCCGATCCCAGCGGCCATCCGCCCGAGCCCGCTCCACCTCGGCCAGCCCGCGCGGCTTCATCCGACCGTCGGCGATCATCGCTTCGGCGATGCCCACGTTGCGCACCGACCACGGGCTCCGGGGCCGTCGCGGCGTGAACCGCTGCACATACGTGGCCTCATCGACGCTTCGGGTCTGTCCGTCGATCCAGCCGTACGCGAGGGCGACGTCGAGCGCTTCGGCATACGTCACGGTCGTCTGCCCTGATCCCTTTTTCGCGATCACCAGCCAGACCCCCGGCGACGAATCCTGATGCTGCTCGATCCACCCCCGGAAGGCGTCTGGCCCCTCGAAGCGGATCGTCTCCTGCTCTCTCGCCATCACTCGCCCAGCATCGAACCGTTGTGGAGCTCGAGGATCTCCTGGTCGTGCGGGTTCTGCATGACGCCGAGGACGTTCCCGAACCCGTCGACGACGGATGCCGTCACGAACCCCGCCTCACGGGCGGTGATCGCCTCGTGTTCCTTCGCACCGAGGGTGAGAAGCTTCGCCGCCGCGTCCTCGACATCCGCAACATGCCAGAACACGACAGCGCCGCCGGGCCCCACCGCGGACGGGTGTGGTGAGTACCTCCGATCGATGATGCCCAGCTCGTGCTCGTAGTCACCGATCCGATCCTCGATGTACGCCGCAGGCCCCGAGTCCGGGCGCACGAAGTACGGCTGGATGCCGAGGAGTTCGGAGTACCATTCCCCCGCCGAATCGATGTCGTCCGCGAAGGACCTGACGGTGGCCAGTCCTCTCAGCATCATGTGCGTTCCCGCTTTCCCGTCGCTCGCCTGCCCGAGGGGTTCCATGATGCGCCGGTCGGAAGCATCAGTCAACGAGTGCGGAAAGCGCGTCGCAGGGGTATTGACAGCCGAAACCACACCACGCGACGTCGTCGCGGCCGCCCTCCAGGACCCGGCAACCCTCGGCGACCGCATGCACGGCAAGACCGGCGCAGGGGTCTGGGTGCGGCACCGGAAAGGACGGCAAGCCGCGCTCCTCCTACCTCGACCATGTCGTCGACGACGAGCAGTCGACGGCCGAGTGCGGCTCACAGGCCGTCGTGTGGCAGACGGCGATCAACCCGGTCGTCGCCCTCGAACTGCTGGCCGCCGGGGTCTGGACCGGGGCCGGTGTCCTCGGCGCTGCGGCTTTCGACGCCCGGCCCTTCCTCGATCTGCTGGCAGCGGACGCTCCCGACGGCTACGTTCCCCGTGGGGGATCGAGGAGAAGTAATTGCCAGCCCCGGCACGGGTAGGCTAGACCACGTGAATCCGAGTGCCATGCGGCGTGCCACGAGCCTCTCCAGCCACCTGGGCCAGACCGACCGCATTTTCGCCTCCCCCAGAACCAGGCAACTCCTCGCCGCCGTCGATGACGGCCTCGAGCAGATCGAGCGCGGGCTCGATTCTGAACTCATCTTCGCCGACACCATCGCAGACGCCTCCACGCGGTACCTCCTCGAGGCAGGAGGCAAGCGCGTGCGGCCGATGCTCATCCTGCTCACCGCCCAGCTCGGCGCGGGCAACACCGTCGACGTGATCACAGCGGCCGAGGCCATCGAGATCACCCACCTCGCCTCGCTGTACCACGACGACGTCATGGACGACGCCGACCGCAGGCGCGGAGTGCCGAGCGCACACGCCGTCTTCGGCAACTCCGTCGCGATCCTCACCGGTGATCTGCTCTTCGCCAGAGCCAGCCAGCTCATGGCGGGCCTCGGCGAACGGGCGATCCGCTTGCAAGCCCACACCTTCGAGCGGCTGGTGCTCGGTCAGCTCCACGAGACGGTCGGCCCGCAGCACGGTGACGATCCGGAGGAACACTACATCCAGGTGCTCGCCGACAAGACCGGTTCGCTCATCGCTGCGGCCGCACAGGCCGGCGTCATCTTCTCCGGCGCAGACGAAGCCTTCGAGCCTGCTGTCGTCCAGTACGGCGAGAAGATCGGTGTGGCCTTCCAGCTCATCGACGATGTCATCGACCTGTCGCCGCAGCCGGAGGAGACCGGCAAGGTCCCGGGCACCGACCTCCGAGCCGGTGTCGCCACCCTCCCGCTGATCCACCTGCGGGTCCTCGCCGAGACCGACGCGGATGCCGCTGCTCTCCTCGCCCGGATCGAGGCGGAAGCCGCAGCGGGCACCGACGGGGAGACATCCGACGACTTCGCCGCCGCGATCACCGAATTGCGCCAGCACCCCGTGACCACCCGCACGCTGACCGAGGCCCACCGCTGGGCGAACGACGCCGTCGCGGCGCTCGAACCCCTGCCCGACGGACCAGTGAAGCAGGCACTGACACGATTCGCGGAGACGATCGTCGACCGCAGCAAGTAAAGGAACCAGACGCAGATGACCAAATTGAGAATCGCGATTGTCGGCGCCGGCCCCGCAGGAATCTACGCCGCGGACATCCTCCTCAAAGCCGAACGCAAGTTCGATGTGTCGATCGACCTGTTCGACCGGCTTCCGGCACCGTACGGGCTCGTTCGTTACGGGGTCGCGCCTGACCACCCTCGGATCAAAGGCATCATCAATGCGCTGCGCGAAGTGCTCGACCGTGGTGACATCCGGGTCTTCGGCAATGTCGACTTCGGCACGGACATCTCTCTCGATGACCTCAAGCGCCACTACCACGCGGTCATCTTCGCCACAGGGGCGGTGCGCGACGCGCCCCTGAACATCCCCGGCATCGATCTGGAGGGCTCGTACGGAGCCGCCGACTTCGTGAGCTGGTTCGATGGGCACCCCGATGTGCCCCGCGAGTGGCCGCTCACCGCGAAGTCCGTTGCCGTGATCGGCAACGGCAACGTTGCCCTCGACGTGTCGCGGATGCTCTCGAAGCACGCCGACGACCTGCTCTCCACCGAGATCCCACAGAACGTCTACGAAGGGCTCAAGACGTCGCCGGTGACCGACGTGCACGTGTTCGGTCGACGGGGGCCCGCCCAGGTCAAATTCACACCCCTCGAACTGCGCGAGCTCGGCGAGCTGAACGATGTCGACATGGTGCTGCACGACGAGGACTTCGACTATGACGAGGCCTCCAAGACCGCGATCGCGAGCAACAAGCAGGTCATGGTCATCGACAAGATCCTGCAGAAGTGGCGTGAGCGCCCCATCGGGAACGCGTCCCGCCGGCTGCACCTGCACTTCTACGCGCGGCCTCTCGAGGTCGTCGGCGACGAGGACGGCCGGGTCGCCGCCTTCCGTTACGAACGCACGCGCCCGGATGCCGAGGGCGGCGTCGTCGGGACGGGAGAGATCCGCGAGGTGCCCATCCAGGCCATCTACCGGGCGGTCGGCTATTTCGGGTCGCCGCTCGACGGCATCCCGTTCGACAAGAAGCATGGTGTCATCCCGAACCGGGAGGGTGTCGCCCTGCAGAAGGGCAGCAACGACGTCGTGCCCGGTGTCTACGCCACCGGCTGGATCAAACGCGGGCCGGTCGGGCTCATCGGCCACACCAAGTCGGATGCCATGGAAACGATCCGCCACGTGATCAACGGGGAGGGCAGCTGGTGGAACCCGGAGTTCCCGTCTGAGCAGTCGGTGCTCGACCTTCTCGACTCCCGTGGGATCAGGTACACGGACCTCGACGGGTGGCACAACCTCGATCAGCACGAGGTTGCCCTGGGCGAGCCACACGGGCGCGCCCGGGTCAAGGTCGTTCCCCGTGACGAGATGATCGCGATCTCACGGGCGGAATTCCCGGTCGCTTAGGGACAGGACTCCCCGGCCGGCGTCAGGCCGCCCGATAGGGTGGTGGGCATGTCTAACCCCGGTAATTTCCAGACTCCTTACAGCCTCGAGCCGCAGCAGGGTGCCCCGACCGGGTATTCCCAGCAGGCGCAGCCGCGCCCGCCGTTCGACAGGGCCGTGACACGACAGGTTCTGTTCGGCGGAGTTCTCGTGGTGGGCGTCGCGGCCGTCGCAAACCTTCTGTCGATCATCGGCAGCGCGATGTACTCGTTCCGCGGTGAGCTGATCTTCTCCCTCGTCTGGAGCGTGTTCATCGCCGTGGTTTTCGTCGTCGGAGCAGGAGTGAGCTCCCTTTACATCTCGCCGCTCGCCAGGGCCACATCGGCCGCAGACCTGCTCAAGAAGCTGGCGATCGCCGCCGCGGTCGGTACCGCGGCCCTGCTCGTGCTCAACTTCATCTGGGCGGTCATCTCCGGCGGCCAGTACCTGTTCCAGATGATCGTGAGTTCCGGCATCCTGGGGTCCATCTCGACCGGGCTGCACTACGGCGCTTTCTTCGCCCTCGGCGTGTTCATCGCGCGCGCACTGCCGCCGAAGCAGCTGGTCTACCCGGGAGTGCCGCAGGGCTACGCCGGGCAGCAGCAGGCCCAGGGGGCACCCGAGGGGTACCCGCAGCCCGGCTCCGTTGCTCCTCGCGGGTACGGTCAGCCGCAGGCGCCTGGCGCGCCCCAGGCGTAGCCCGGATCGACGCTCCCAGCCGGAAGGCCGGGGGCGTCCGCCGGCTCACGCCAGTTGCAGGGCGAGCCAGAGGTTCGTCCGCGCCTCCACGGTCGCAAGGGGGCGGCCGCTGAGTTTCTCGACAAGCGCGACCCGGTTCTTCAGGGTGTGCCGGTGGATGCCAAGGGCTCGCGCCGCCGGGTCCCATTGCCCATGGTGCTCGAGCCACATCTTCACGTCGCCCGTCAGGTCTGTGCCGTTCTCGGCGTCGTGATCGCGCACCGGTTTCAGCAGCGTGCGCGCGATCTCGACGGCATCCGCGCGGGGCAGGAGAGCGGCGAGGCCCCGTTCGGCCACGTCCGAAAAGACCAGGACGGATGCCGCAGCGTCGCCCGCGCCCCCGCTTGCGTCGACCGCCCGCTTCAGCGCCTGCGCGGCCTGCCTGGTGCCGGTTGCCGTCTCGGCCCAGCGCACCGGTTCGGAGATGCCGGCCGCCAGGTTCGAAACACGGGCCAGTTCCTCGGCGAGGGGGAGGGCATCCGCTGAGGGCACGCCGACGAAGATCCGCCCGTCGCTCGCCGCGAAGAACAGGTTCCCTGCGACGTCGCGTGCCTCGAGGTCGCTGAACAGTGCATCCCTGGCGAGGGCAGGGGGAGCGAACGCGACGAAGCGGACGGGCTCCGCAGGAAGCTCCCCGCCCATCTGCTGCACGATCCGTCGCACGAGCGCAACGTTGCCCTCGAGCAGAGTCTGCAACAACCCGCTGCGCAGGAGCCCCCGCGCCCGGTTGAGTTCCCGGTTCTGCTCGAGCGCGAGCCCGGCGAGAGCGACGACGCTGGTCACAACGGTCTGGTCAGCTGAGTCGAGCGGTACCAGCCCGGCGATCACGAGCACTCCACGCAGCGCGTCGCGCCGGCCGAGCGTCTGCAGGTTCACCTGCCCGGACTTCTCGCTCATCGTTGAGCTCGACCGCTGACCCCGCCCGATCAGCCGCTCCGCCTCCTGCAGTATCGGTTGGCGGGCGTGGGGCGTCGTCAGCGCCGGCATCGAGGATGCCTCGTCGAAGGCGAGGGAGAACTCGCCGCGTGCGTCGACAAGCGCTACGAACCGGCCCAGCTGGCGCGAGAGCTCCTTAAGGATCGCAGCGGTGGCATCCGGCCGCAGCGCGGCGAACGAGATGGCCCGCTGGGCGTTGAGCGCCCAGGTATCCCTCGCGTGTGCTGCCTCGGCGAGGAGATCGGCCGCCTCGCGGATGACGGCGATGAACGGCACTCGATACGGGACTTCGAACAGCGGCATCCCGAACCGCTCGCACGCCGTCACGAGCTCGAATGGGGTCCCCCTGACCACCTCAGTGCCGAAGCCGATGCCGAGGATCCCGTGCGAGGTGAGCCGCTCGACGTATTCGTCGTACGCACTCTGTGCCGTCGAAGCCCGGTCGAACTGCGTGCCGGTGGTCAGCACGATGTGCCCGGCGTCGAGGAACGGCGTCGGATCGGCGAGGTCTGAACTGTGAATCCAGGAGATCGGCGCCGTTCTTCGCTCGGGCGATCCGCCGGCGAGCAGGCTGAGCTCGAGTGCGGGAGTGTCGAGGAGTCGGCGCACGGAAGGTTGCATCTGCCCAACGTACAAGATTTGCCAGAATGGCGACAGCGATCCATTCTGCTGGCCAGTCCGGCAGTTCCTCGTGGGGGCGGGAACTCCTAGTCTGGCAACACGGCACGTCAAAGGAGAACGACAACGATGACCCTCACCACGACCGCCATCGGCGGGCCCGCGCTCGCCCAGGAACGCCGGATCGTGACCGCGATTCCGGGGCCGCGATCCGAGGCGCTGATGGCTCGCAAGAACAGCGCCGTCGCATCCGCTGTCGGGACCACCATGCCGGTCTTCGCGCAGGCGGCGGGCGGCGGAGTTGTCGTCGACGTCGACGACAACTCGTTCATCGACCTCGGCTCGGGAATCGCCGTGACCGGCGTGGGGAACAGCGCGCCGCGCGTGGTCGAAGCGGTCCAGGCGCAGGTTGCGGCGTTCACGCACACCTGCTTCATGATCACGCCGTACGACTCCTACGTCGAGGTAGCGGAAAAGCTCAACGAGCTGACGCCGGGCGATCACGAGAAGCGCAGCGCGCTGTTCAACTCCGGTGCCGAAGCCGTCGAGAACGCGATCAAGGTGGCTCGCAGCTACACCGGCAAGCAAGCCGTCGTCGCGTTCGACCACGCTTACCACGGCCGTACGAACCTCACCATGGCCCTCACCGCCAAGTCGATGCCGTACAAGAGCGGCTTCGGGCCGTTCGCCTCCGAAATCTACCGTGCCCCGATGTCCTACCCGTTCCGAGACGGACTCAGCGGGCCGGAGGCCGCGAAACGCGCCATCTCGATGATCGAGAAGCAGATCGGGGCGGCGAACCTCGCCGCCATCATCCTCGAACCGATCCAGGGTGAGGGCGGATTCATCGTGCCAGCGGAGGGGTTCTTGCCCTCCCTGGTCGAGTGGGCCCGGGCGAACGACGTCGTGTTCATCGCCGATGAGGTGCAGACCGGTTTCGCCCGCACCGGAGACATGTTCGCGAGCGAGCACGAAGGAATCGTGCCTGACATCGTCGTGACCGCAAAAGGTATCGCCGGCGGGCTGCCGCTGTCGGCGATCACCGGCAGGGCCGAGATCCTCGACGCGACCCACGCAGGCGGCCTCGGTGGAACGTACGGCGGCAACCCGCTGGCCTGCGCGGCCGCACTCGCCGCCATCGATACCTACGTCGAGGACGACCTCGCCGCGGCGGCGCGGCGGATCGGCAGCACAATCGTCGATCGGTTCACCGCAGCCCAGGCAACCGACCCACGCATCGGCGACATCCGGGGCCGAGGCGCGATGATCGCCATCGAGATCGTCGACCCGGGAACGAACGAGCCGGATGCCGCGTTGACCGGCCGCGTCGCAAAGGCGTGCCACGCGGAGGGAGTCATCGTGCTCACCTGCGGGACGTACGGAAACGTCATCCGCTTCCTCCCGCCCCTCTCAATTTCTGCCGAGCTGCTCACCGAGGGGCTCGACGTCGTCCTCACCGCATTGGAGAACGCATGACCACCCAGACCGACCTGCAGCAGAGTACCGCCCAGCAGGACTTGCTCGCGAAGGTACCGACCGGCCTCTTCATCGGCGGCGAATGGCGCCAGACCGAGAAGACCATCGATGTCTTCGACCCGTCGACAGGCGGCCTGCTCGCATCGATCGCCGACGCATCCGCCGCCGACGCCACCGCGGCACTCGACGCCGCTGTCGCCGTGCAGGACGAGTGGGCGGCCACCGCTCCACGCACACGCTCGAACATCCTCCGCACGGCGTTCGACCTGATGCAGGAACGCCGGGACGAATTCGCCCTCCTCATGACGCTGGAGATGGGTAAACCCCTCGCCGAGTCCAACGGTGAAGTCACCTACGGCGGGGAGTTCCTGCGCTGGTTCAGCGAAGAGGCCGTGCGGATCACCGGCCGGTACGGCACCAACCCTGAAGGCACCGGCCGCATGATCGTGTCGCAGCACCCCGTCGGACCCTGCTACCTCATCACCCCGTGGAACTTCCCGCTCGCGATGGCCACCCGCAAGATCGCCCCCGCCCTTGCCGCCGGCTGTACCGTCATCATCAAGCCGGCCTCGCTGACGCCGCTGACCACCCTGTACTTCGCGAAGCTGCTCGAAGAGGCAGGGGTGCCCGCGGGCGTCGTCAACGTGCTCACCACCTCCTCGTCCGGCGCCGTCACCGAACCACTGCTCGACGACCCCCGCCTCCGCAAGCTGAGCTTCACCGGATCCACTCCGGTCGGGCAGAAGCTCATCCAGCAGTCGGCGAAGAACATCCTCCGCACATCGATGGAGTTGGGCGGCAACGCCCCGTTCGTCGTCTTCGACGACGCCGACCTCGACAAAGCCGTCGACGGTGCCCTCGCCGCCAAGTTCCGCAACATCGGACAGGCCTGCACCGCCGCAAACCGGTTCATCGTACACGCGTCGATCGTTGAGGAATTCGCCCGCCGGGTAACCGAGCGGGTTCAGGGGTTCTCGATCGGTCGCGGCACCGAAGACGGCGTCACCATCGGCCCCCTCATCGACGACCGTGCGGTCAAGAAGGCCGGCGAACTCGTCGACGACGCCGTCGCGAAAGGCGCGACGCTGCTCATCGGCGGCAAGGCCGTCGACCGCGAAGGAACCTTCTACGAGCCGACCGTGATCACCGACGTTCAGCAGGGGTCGAAGATCCTCCGCGAGGAAATCTTCGGACCGGTTCTCGCGATCGTGCCGTTCACCGACGAAGCGGATGCCGTCCGGCTCGCCAACGACACCGAATACGGCCTCGTCAGTTACGTCTTCACGCAAGACCTCGCCCGCGGCCAGCGGATGATCGACAAACTGCAGACGGGCATGATGGGCCTGAACGTCGGCGTCATCTCGAACGCCGCAGCCCCCTTCGGCGGCGTGAAGCAGTCCGGTGTCGGCCGGGAGGGCGGATTCGAGGGAATCCACGAATACCTGTCGACCAAGTACACGATGACGCCGGCCACCTAGGCGCCACCGAAAAGTGATGGAAGGAAGAACAATGAAGTCGCTTCAGAACTACATCAACGGCTCGTTCGTCGACGCCGCAGGTTCCGAAACCATCGACGTGGTCAGCCCCGCAACGGGCGAGGTCGTCGCGGTGTCACCCGTCTCCACCGATCTCGACGTCGATGCGGCCTTCGGCGCAGCGCGAACCGCCTTCGCCACCTGGAAACGCACGACACCCAGCCAGCGTCAGGCCATGCTGCTGAAGATCGCGGATGCCATGGAGGCGAACGCCGAGGAACTCGTCGAAGCGCAGCACCGCAACACCGGGCAGCCACGGGAAGCCATTCGCGTCGAAGAGGTGATCACGGGCGCCGACCACCTGCGCTTCTTCGCCGGCGCCGCCCGGGTACTCGAAGGCAAGAGCGCCGGCGAGTACCTCGATGGTCACACGTCCTGGGTCCGCCGCGAACCGATCGGCGTCGTCGCCCAGGTCACCCCGTGGAATTACCCCCTCATGATGGCGATCTGGAAGATCGCTCCAGCACTGGCCGCAGGGAACACCGTCGTGCTCAAGCCGAGCGACACAACCCCGGAGTCCACCCTCGTCCTCGCCAGGCTGACGCAGGGCATCCTGCCGGAGGGTGTGCTCAACGTGGTCCTCGGGAACGCGTCGACGGGGCAGCTGATGACGGAGCATCCTGTGCCAGGGCTCGTGTCCATCACCGGTTCCGTCCGCGCGGGAATGGCGGTCGCGGCATCCGCGGCCAAGCACCTGCACCGGGCACACCTCGAACTCGGCGGGAAAGCGCCGGCGATCGTCTTCGCCGATGCCGACATCGCCGCGACGGCGGAAGGTGTTGCAGGGGCAGGATATTTCAACGCCGGGCAGGACTGCACCGCCGTGACCCGGGTTCTCGTCCACGAGTCGATCCACGACGAGTTCGTCGCCGAACTGGTCAAGGCGGCTGAGGCCACGAAGACGGGCGACGCTGAGGACCCCGATGCGTATTACGGACCACTCAACAACGCCTCCCACTTCGAGAAGGTGTCGACGGTGATCGACAGCCTGCCCGCCCACGCGAAAGTCGTCACGGGAGGCCACCGCGTCGGTGACACGGGCTTCTACTACGCCCCGACCGTCATCACCGGGGTCAACCAGATCGACGCCTGTGTGCAGGAGGAGACGTTCGGCCCGGTCCTGACGGTGCAGACCTTCTCCACCGAGGAGCAGGCAATCGAGATGGCGAACGACGTGCCGTACGCGCTCGCCTCGAGCGTCTGGACCAGCGATCATGGCACCGCATTGCGGGTGTCCCGCGACCTGGACTTCGGGGCCGTGTGGATCAACACCCACATCCTGCTTGCCGCGGAGATGCCCCACGGCGGGTTCAAGATGTCGGGTTACGGCAAGGACCTCTCGTCGTACGGGCTCGAGGACTACACCCGGATCAAGCATGTGATGTCGGCGCTGTAATGAACGCAGCTCATCACAGCGCCGAGATCGAGCGATCCGGCACGCTTGCCGGATCAGTCGAGATCAGCGTTACGAAATAAGGAGAACCGTGCAAGAAGAACTGCAACGCGACGTCGTCATCATCGGCGCCGGAGCATCCGGACTCACCGCCGCCACGAAACTGCGTGACGCCGGCCTGAGCGTCGCGGTGCTCGAGGCGCGCGATCGCGTGGGCGGGCGGCTGTGGACGAAGGACGTCGACGGCGCCACTCTCGAGATCGGCGGGCAGTGGGTTTCCCCGGACCAGGAGGCGCTGATCGAGACGCTCGCTGACCTCGGGCTGCAGACCTATTCGCGGTACCGGGACGGCGACAGCGTGTACATCAACGCGGTCGGGGAACTGACCCGGTTCACCGGGGAACTGTTCCCGGTGCGGGCGTCGACGCAGCGCGAGATGGAACGACTGATCCACGTGCTCGACGCTCTCGTCGCCGACATCGGCCCCAGGGCGCCGTGGGCGCACCCGATGGCGGAAGAACTCGACGCTGTCACCTGGCTGGAGTGGCTCGAGAGCCAGACCGACGACGTCGAAGCCCGCGACAACATCGCGCTCTTCGTCGCCGAGGCGATGATCACCAAGCCGGCGCACGCGTTCTCGGCGCTGCAGGCGGTCCTGATGGCGGCATCCGCCGGCAGTTTCTCCCACCTCGTCGACGCGGACTTCATCCTCGACAAGCGCGTGATCGGGGGACTGCAGCAGGTGCCACTGTTGCTCGCCCAGAAGCTGGGCGATGACGTGTTCCTCGGCCAGCCGGTGCGCAGGCTCGACTGGAGTGACACCGGCGTCACCGCTACGGCTGACGGCGTGACGGTGCACGCTCGACACGCGATCGTCGCCGTTCCGCCGAACCTGTATTCGCGGATCGACTTCCAGCCGCCGCTTCCGCGCCGCCAGCAGCAGATGCACCAGCACCTCTCGCTCGGCTTCGTCATCAAGGTCCACGCCGTTTACTCGACGCCGTTCTGGCGGGACGCCGGACTCTCCGGCACCTCGTTCAGCCCGTACGAGATCGTGCACGAGGCGTACGACAACACCAACCACGACGACCCGCGTGGAACCCTCGTCGGTTTCGTCTCCGACCGAAAAGCCGATGCTGTCTTCGGGCTCTCGGCCCAGGAACGCCAACGCGTCATCCTCACCTCCCTGTCGCACTATTACGGCGAGCAGGCCCTGCACCCTGTCGTCTATTACGAGAGCGACTGGGCGTCCGAGGAATGGACGCGAGGCGCTTACGCGGCGAGCTTCGACATGGGCGGCCTATCGCGCTACGGCGCCGACCTCCGCACGCCAGTCGGTCCGATCCACTGGTCGTGCAGCGATCTCGCCGCTGAGGGCTACCAGCACGTCGACGGCGCCATCCGCGTCGGGAGGGAAACCGCCGAGGCCATCCTCGCCCGGCACTCCGCCACGACGACGGCTCAGCCACAACCGGCCCAACCTCACGCCGCCCGTCACTGACCCTGCAACACCCGGCGACACCTGCTCGACCCGAATCGCAAAGGAGCGATGAGCCAGATGCGTTACATCGTTGGTTACACCGACACGCCAGCCGGCGCCGACGCGCTCGCGCTCGGGGTGCGGCTGGCGCGGTCCATGACTGCCACACTCGACATCGTCACCGTGCTGAGGAGTGAAGCCCGGCCGACGCTGGTGCCCTCGGATGCCGGTTACGAACGGTTCCTCCATGAAACAGCGCAGGGCTGGCTGAAGGACGCCGCCGCGGTCGTTCCGCGCGACGTCCCGTCGGAGGGGCACATCGTCTACGCCGAATCCTTCGCGCGGGGCCTTCTCGATGTCAGCCGGGACCTCGAAGGGTCGATGATCATCGTCGGGGCAGCCCGCGGTGGCCTGCTTGGCCGCGCCACCGTCGGCAGCGTGGCGAGCGCGCTGCTGCACTCCGCGGTCGTCCCGGTCGCCCTTGCCCCCGAGGGATCGGGTTCGACTGTCGGCCTGAACGGGCTCACTCGCATCACCTGCGCACTCGGAACCAGGGCCGGAGCCGATGAGCTGCTGGATGCCGCCGTCCTGGTCGCCCGCGCCGCCCACATCCCGCTGCGGCTGATCTCGCTCGTCACCCTTGACATGGACGACATGACCACCCCACCGGAGGTCGCCGAACGCGCCGCGACGCACGCGGAACAGGTGCTCGCCTACGCCGCCGAGCACCTGCCCAACGACCTCGATGTCGCCGTGCTGACGGCATCCGGGAATCGCGTCGAGGATGCGATCAAGCACGTGGACTGGGAACCGGAGGAGCTGGTCTTCGTCGGCTCCAGCCGTCTGGCCAAACCCCGCCACATCTTCCTGGGCACGACCGCGGCGAAGATGCTGCGTGAACTGCCTGTTCCCATGGTCGTGGTTCCCCGCGACTGAAGTTCTGACAATTGAGGATTGAATTCATGACCACAACGAAGCCCGCGACCGGGCTCTCCAAGAAGGGACTGAGCGCTGGCTCGGTCGGCCTGATCGGCGCGATCGTCATCGGCATCTCGTGTATCGCTCCCGCGTACACGATGACCGCGGCGCTCGGGCCTACCGTGTCCGAAGTGGGCCTGCAGGTGCCCGCGATCATCCTCGTCGGCTTCATCCCGATGCTCCTCGTTGCCTTCGGTTACCGGGAACTGAACCGTGCCATGCCCGACAGCGGAACGTCGTTCACCTGGGCCACTCGGGCGTTCGGGCCGTGGATCGGCTGGATGGCCGGCTGGGGTCTGATCGCGGCGACCATCCTCGTTCTGTCGAACCTGGCAGGCATCGCCGTTGACTTCTTCTACCTGATGCTCGCGCAGATCTTCAACAACCCGGATCTCGCGGACCTCGCCCTCAACCCGTTCATCAACGTCGTCACCTGCCTCGCCTTCATGCTCGGCGCCACCGCGATCTCCTACCGTGACATGCGGACCACCCAGAAAGTGCAGTACGTGCTGGTCGGTTTCCAACTGCTCGTCCTCGTTCTCTTCGGTATCGTCGCTTTCATCCACGTCGCCAACGGCACCGCGTTCGATGCGACACCGATCAGCCTGGAGTGGTTCAACCCGTTCGCCGTGGAGTCGTTCAGCGCATTCGCCGCGGGTCTTTCCCTGTCGATCTTCATCTTCTGGGGCTGGGACGTCACACTCACGATGAACGAGGAGACGAAGGGATCCCGCTCCACACCGGGGCGCGCCGCCACACTCACGGTGATCATCATCGTCGTCCTCTACCTGCTCATCGCCACCGCGTCGATCAGCTTCGCCGGCATCGGAACCGGCGAGTTCGGGCTCGGCAACGAGGACATCCAGGGCAACGTCTTCTTCGCGCTCGCCGGGCCGGTCCTCGGACCCCTCGCCATCCTCGTCTCCATCGCCGTGCTCTCCAGCTCAGCTGCCTCGCTGCAGTCGACGTTCGTGTCGCCCGCCCGCACGCTGCTCGCGATGGGCCACTACGGCGCTTTGCCGTCGAACTTCGCGCGGGTGAGCCCCCGGTTCCTGACGCCTGGCTACGCGACGATTGTGTCGAGCGTAGTGGCATCCGCTTTCTACGCGATCATGCGATTCGTCTCTGAAGACGTGCTCTGGGACACGATCACGGCGCTTGGCATGATGATCTGCTTCTACTACGGCATCACGGCATTCGCAGTGGTCTGGTATTTCCGCAAGCAGTTCCTGGCATCGGCTCGGAACGTCTTCTTCCAGTTGCTGTTCCCGCTGCTCGGAGGGGTCATTCTCGCCGTGCTGTTCTTCACCACGATCATCGACAGCATGGACCCGGATTATGGCAGCGGCTCGAACATCGGCGGAGTGGGCCTTGTGTTCATCCTCGGGATGGGCGTCATTCTGTCTGGCATCGTGATCATGATCATCCAGGCAATCCGCCGGCCGGCGTTCTTCCGCGGTGAGACGCTCTCTGTGGGAGTCTCCAACGGCGCGGAGGACGACGCGCTCGACGAGCTGCCGGTGTAGCAGCACTCGAGGTGCCCACTTCCGCGGGTGTCACGGCGACGACACCCGTGGAAGCGGGCACCTCGTGGTGTCACCCGCCGTTTACTCCAATGTGGTTGAGTGATGGCCGTGACACAGCATCCACGACTCTCACGGCGCCTTGGGCTCGGCGATGCCATTTTCATCGGCCTCGGCTCGATGATCGGAGCCGGTGTCTTCGCCGCCTTCGCCCCCGCAGCGGCGACGGCCGGCTGGGGGCTGCTCGTCGGTCTGGTCGTTGCCGCGATCATCGCCTACTGCAACGCGACCGCGTCCGCCCAGCTCGCCGCCGAATACCCGTCATCCGGGGGCACCTACCTGTACGGCAGGGAACGCCTCGGTGAGTGGTGGGGCTTCGCCGCGGGGTGGAGCTTCGTGATCGGCAAAACCGCGAGCTGTGCGGCCATGGCTCTCACCTTCGCCGCGTACGCCGCCCCGGCCGGCTGGGGAAAACCGGTTGCAGCGCTCGCGGTCGCCTGCCTCGTGCTCGTCAACTACTTCGGCGTGACCCGCACAGCGTTGGTGACGAGAATCCTCGTCGTCGTGTCGCTCCTCGTGCTCACGGTGGTTGTGGCGGCTGGGCTTGCCTCGCCGCCCGCGGCACCGGAGGTGTCGGGTGCATGGCCTGCTGGGATGTTCGACGCGGGCGTCTACGGCATCCTGCAGTCGGCTGGCCTGCTCTTCTTCGCCTTCGCCGGTTATGCGCGCATCGCGACGATGGGGGAGGAAGTCCGCGATCCGACGCGCACCATCCCCCGCGCCATCCTGGCCGCGCTGGGGATCGTGGTCGTGGTGTACGCCATTGTCGCGGTCGTCGCCCTTCGAACGCTCGGGCCCGCGAAGCTCGGGTTGTCGGCAGCGCCGCTCGTCGACGTGGTCGTCGCGGGAGGCTGGGACTGGGCGACGCCGGTGGTTCAGGTCGGGGCTGCGGCCGCGTCACTCGGGGCGCTGCTGGCGCTCATCGCCGGTATCGGACGGACGAGCCTCGCCATGGCGCGGGAAGGGGACCTGCCGCGCTTCCTGGAGGCGGTGCATCCGCGTTACCGCGTTCCCCACCGTGCCGAACTCGCGCTCGGGGCGATCGTGATCGTCGTCGTTCTCCTCGCCGATCTCCGTGGTGCTATCGCGTTCTCGTCCTTCGGGGTGCTGTTGTACTACTTCATCGCGAACCTGGCGGCGCTGGGGCAGGAGAGCTCGGTGCGCCGCTTCCCGCGGTGGCTGCAGGTGGTCGGTATGGCCGGATGCCTCCTGCTCGTTGCGATGTTGCCCCCGCTCGGGATCGCGGCAGGCGTCGCGGTGCTGGCGGTCGGCCTCGGAGGTCGGCTGCTGTTGCGGCGGTAACCGCATCGAGTTGCCCGGTATCGCGGGTATCGCGGGACCGGAACCCGTGAGAGTGGGCAACTCGTGACAGGGAGGCTACCTGCGGTAGGACGCCACCGTGGCGTCGAGGGCGGTACCCCATGCGGTCGCGCTCACGCCGAGCTCCGGTTCGGTCTCGGTCGCATTGGAGAAGAACGGCATCCGGAACTGGTAGCTCGACGCCGCGACCTCCCGCAGCACCGGGTTGAACACGCCGAGGGCCCGGATCAGCCTCGTCGGCAGCCCCGAGATCGACCCTGAGACCCCATAGCGTTCATCGACCTGGCGGCAGATCTCGGTGCGGCTGAGGTTCGTGGCGGCCGGGACATGCCAGATGCGGGACCAGTCGCCCATGTATCCGGCGGCGGCGAGGACCGTCACTGCGAAATCTGGCAGGTACGCCCAACTGTGCGGCTGGGCCGGGTCCCCGATGGCCCATGAGCGTCTGCTCGCCAGGATCGATGCGGGGCACGATGTCCACGAGAACCGGCCCGATGCGTTCGTGTCCGCTGTGCTCGGGTGGCTCGACGAGAGAAGAGGGGCTGCCCTGCCCTGACTCAGCGGAAGTTGATGAACTGCAGGTCGATGTCGAGGTCCTTGCCCTTGAGCAAGGCGATCGTCTCCTGGAGGTCGTCACGGCTCTTCGACTGCACTCGCAGTTCGTCACCCTGGATCTGGCTCTTGACACCCTTGGGGCCTTCGTCGCGGATGAGCTTGTTGATCTTCTTCGCGTTCTCCTGCGTAATGCCGTCCTTGAGTTCCGCTTCGATGCGGTACTCCTTGCCGCTCGCGTACGGGTCGCCGGCGTCGAGGCTCTTGAGCGAGATGCCCCGCTTGATGAGCTTGGTCTGGAAGACGTCGAGGATCGCCTTTACGCGCTCCTCGCTGTTCGCCTTCATGAGGATCTTGTCGCCGGACTGCGCGATCGACGCCCCGGTGCCCTTGAAGTCGTAGCGCTGCTCGATCTCCTTGTGCGCCTGGTGGAGGGCGTTGTCCGCCTCCATCTTGTCGACCTTCGAAACCACGTCAAACGATGAATCAGCCATGGCCCCATGGTACGTGCTTCCGCGGCGGACGGGGCCGGACGCACTGCCGCCGACGATTTCACGCGATCCGGACCGAAACATCCGGTACACCGAGTGAGTTCGCCCGCAACGCGTGAACGCGACGCGCTACGCGGCCGGCCTGGCCGTCGAGGACCTCACGATGAGTTCGTACGGCAGTGGCACACCGGCACTCTCCGGAGCCCCTGCTGCCGGTTCGAGCAGCTGCATGAGCGCCTCAACGGCGTGCTCCCCCTGACGGCGTGGGAACTGCGCCACCGTCGTGAGGCCGAAGAACGCTGACAGCTGATGATCGTCGATGCCGACCACTGAGAGGTCCTGCGGTACATGAAGGCCAAGATCCCGCGCGGCGAGGATCGTTCCGATCGCCATTTCGTCCGAGGAGGCCACGATCGCGGTCGGCCGGATGTGCGGGCTGCCCAGCAATTGTTCGGCTGCCTCGTAGCCGCCGGGCAGGGTGAAGTCGGCTGGGCGGAACAGCGTCGCATCGACCGGCACACCGGCATCACGTAACGCACCCTCGTAACCGATGCGCCGGTTGGACGGGAGGTGGAAATCGAGGTCGAACTCCTCGCCGCCGCCGATGTGGGCGATGCGAGTGTGTCCGAGACCGAGCAGATGCTCGGTGGCAAGCCGTGCGACGGCGACATCATCCATGGTGAGGCTGAACACGCCGGCGATCGGCCCACCGACCCCGATCAGTGGTTTGCCCATGGCATGCAGGCTCGACACTTCCTCCTCGGTGAGTTCGAGACCGATGGCGATGACCGCGTCGACCCGCTGCCGCAGCAGGAAGTGGTCGAAGACGCTCTTGCGTTCATCGCCACCCCCGGCGAGGTTGTAGAGGGTGAGATCGTAGCCGAGGCGGAGAAGCGCGCTCTCCGCTCCTTCGATGACGGATGCGAAGAACCAGTGATTGAGAAACGGCACAACGACACCGACGTTGCGGGTCCTGCCTGAGGCGAGGCTCGATGCGTTCGAGGACACGACGTAGTCGAGGTCTGCGGCGGCCTTGGCCACTTTCAGTCGTGTGGCATCCGAAACATAACCACGGCCGCTGAGCGCGCGCGACACCGTCGCCGTTGAGACGCCCGCGCGACGCGCTACCTCGTCGATGCCCGCCATAGGACCCCTTTGGGTAAGAGTGGTGCCAGTGGCCAGCATAGCGACGAGCCGGGCGGAGCCCTGCGACGGGCGCGTTTCATAGTGGCGCAGGGCACTCCCGTGTGCAACGCTCGGTAACGGACGAAAGGGGAGCGTATGCACAGGGATGACGAACGGGTCGTTGTGATCGGCGACGCGCTCATCGATGAGCTGCGGGATGCATCGGGGAGCCAGGATTTCGTGGGTGGCGCCGCGCTCAATGTTGCCGTGGGGTTGTCACGTCTCGGGGTGCCCACCACCCTCATCGCGATGATCGGTGACGACGCTGACGGGCAGCGTATTCGGGGCTTTCTCGACCAGTACGGCGTTCAGCTCCTTGCCACTCCCGGTCTGCTCGGCTCATCACGTGCCACAAGCGACCGCACCGAGGGGGAACCCCGCTACATCTTCAACGACGCTGCCCGCGCCCGCCGGATCGTTCTCGGTGACGAGGAGAGACTGGCCATCGCGGATGCTCGGCTGGTGGTGGTCAGCTGCTTCCCGTTCGACGACGACGAACAGTCGGCGGCGCTCGAGGACGCGGTGGCGAACCCTGGCCGGCGCTTGATCATCGACCCGAACCCGCGCGCCGGGATGCTCCACGACACCGCCAAATTTGTGTCGAACTTCGAGCGCCTGGCTGCGGCCTCCCTTCTCTGCAAAGTCGGCGATGAGGATGCGCAGTTGCTGTACGGCACGGATTTGCAGCAGCTCGTCGATCGTCTGAGGCAGGCCGGTGCGGCGAACGTTCTGGCGACCGCGGGCCGTGGCGGCGCATCCGTTTCGACTCTGACGGGAACGGTTTCACGACCCATCGCGGACCTTCCCGGCCTGGTCGTCGACACGATGGGGGCGGGGGATGCCGTGCTGGCGGCCGCCGTGCACACCCTCGTCATGGACAGCGTGCCTGCGGGCGGCGCGGAGTGGGGGCGTCTGCTCGAGAACGCCATGCTGATCGCCGCGCACACCTGCCGGCAGAACGGTGCGCTGTTGCAGTTGCCGCCGGTCGCCTGACGCGCCCGCCGATTCGCGGAAAACCACCGTCACGGAGTACTATTTTCAAGCGCCTTCGGTTGTCTGTACAAGTCGGTCGAGTGCGTCTGGCGAGTTACCCAAGCGGCCAAAGGGATCTGACTGTAAATCAGACTGCTCAGCATTCGGGGGTTCGAATCCCTCACTCGCCACGTCAGAAGCAACCGCAGATTCTGCCCCGGCCATCGGCCGGGGCTTTTCTGTTGTTTCGGCTACGAAAGAAAGAAGGAGACATGCCCCGAAATACCTTGATCGTCGGTGGAGTACTGATTGTGCTTGGTGTCATCAGCTACATTGCGTCAGCGTTCGCGAGCTGGACAGCGCTGATCCCGTCCATCCTCGGTGCCGTGCTCGTCGTCTGCGGACTACTCGCGCTGACGAAGCCGAAGCTCGGCATCCACATCGCGCTCGTCGTCGCCCTCCTCGGGCTGGCCGGCACCCTGATGAATGTTCTCAAACTCGGAGAGGTGTTCGCCGGGACTGCCGAGCGGCCGCTCGCCGTGATCGTCAGCGCCATCACTTTCGTGCTCCTGCTGATCTACATCGTTCTGGGTGTGCGGTCCTTCATCGCCGCACGGCGTTGGAGAAACCCGGATGCCGCGAGCCAGGTCTGAACAAACCGTATAACGCAAAGGGTCCCAGCCGAATCGGCTGGGACCCTTTGTTCTCGGCTGCAGCTCGAGGAAAGATCGTGTGCGGCTAGCGGAGGTCGGAGACTCTCACGGTCTCGACCTCGCTGCCCTCCGGCCCGGCGGCGGCCTGGTTCTTCTGTATGCCGGACAGGGTGGCGGCGATCAGGAAGATTGCCAGCGTCACGAGGATCCAGGCGTAGAGCCCGGCCATCCGCGCGAAGTGGGTGCGCTCAGGGGCAGCGGGGCGGATCGTCTCAAGGGGCCCGGTGTGGATCCTCGCGTTTTCGTCTGTGAAAGCTTCGCTGAAGGTACTCGACATATCGATTAAGGGTTCCTCACAAAGGTGCGGCGGAAGTTCTCGACCGATTGGCCACTCCGAAGTCCACCCTATGTTCCCCGCCTCGATCGGACGGTGGCTTGACTTTCTCCACAGATGTCGCGTACGGCATCCGTGAACCGAGACAGGGTGCCCCGCCGACGGCGGGACACCCTGTCAAAGGGAGATGCTTACGCGGAGACGAGCGCCTCGGCGCGGACGGCCTCGAGAGCCTTGGTCCACGGCACGAGCTGGTCGAGAACCGGTGCCAGCGTTGCGGCGGACAGCTCGGTCGGAGCGAAGGTGCTGAAGTTCTCGAAGTCGGTGAAGAGGCTGAACATGCCGGTCTTCTGGACGTGGGCGATCTGAAGTTCCGAGAGGATTCCCCGGAGGTGCTCGACGGCGCGAACGCCCATGGCTGAACCGTAGCCGACGATGCCGGCAGCCTTGTTGGCGAACTCGGCGTTCAGGTAGGACAGCGCGTTGGCAAGGGCCGGGGTGACGGTGTGGTTGTACTCACCGGTGATGAAGACGAAGCCGTCGAATTCGGCGACCTTCTCTGCCCAGACCTTGGTGTGGTCGTTCGTGTAGTTCTGGTACGCGGCGGGGTACGCCTCGTCGAGGAGCGGAAGGTTGAAGTCGGCAATGTCGACCAGTTCGAACTCTGCGTCCGAGCGCTGCTGCGCCTGTGCGAGTACCCACTCGGCAACGCCGCGGTTGACGCGGCCTGGACGGGTGCTTCCGGTGACGATGGCGATCTTAGTCATTGAAGACCTTTCCTTTAGTTGATGCGTCAATTACTCTGACAGGATAAGTGTGCCGGACTTTGATTGTCATGTCAACTAAATGGAGGGTGCCGGGCGATGAATGGAGACGACTCCCAGCCGACGCGCTGGCTGAACGAACGGGAACGGGAGATCTGGTTAGCCCTCCGCGAGTTCATCTGGGAGTTCCCGGCAGCCCTGGACCGGCAGCTTCAGCGAGACTCGGAGATGTCCATCGTCGAGTATTCGGTGCTCGCGGTGCTCTCGGAGTGCTCCGGCGCGCGCAAACGGGCCGGAGATCTCGCCTCCGACCTCGGCTGGGAGCGGAGTCGGTTGTCGCACCTGGTTCGGCGAATGGAGTCGAAGGGCGTTGTCGAGCGGATGCATTCGGACATCGATGGACGCGGTCAGGACGTCGTCCTGACCGCCGCGGGCTGGGCGGCGATCCGCGCTGCAGCACCGGGGCATGTGACTTTCGTTCGCGAGGCGGTGTTCGATGCGTTGACCCCCGCCGAACAGGACGTCCTGGAGTCCGCGCTGACTCGGATTCGAGCACGAATCGCTGAGGACGGACTCTGGGCCGGTACGGCGGGCCCGGCGTGCCCTCCGGTCGAACCGACGCCTGAGGACTGTGGCGTCGAGGCCTGATCCGGGATTCGTTCCGACAGGGGGTGCTCGGAGAAGTGGTCTAGCGTTGTAGCCATGACACGCGAGCTGCAGGACCTGGCCACCGAAATCGCACTGAAGGCCGGGGAGCTCATTCTGCGTCGCCGCACGGAAGGCGTCACCGTCGCCTCCACGAAAAGCTCCGCTGAGGACGTCGTCACTCTCGCCGATCACGAATCGGAAGCCCTCATCCGCGGCCTCCTGGCCGATGCTCGTCCCGATGACGGGTTCTTCGGCGAAGAGTCTGCGGCATCGTCGAGCACCAGCGGGTTGACCTGGGTTGTCGATCCGATCGACGGCACCGTCAACTATCTGTATGACATCCCGAACTATGCCGTCAGCATCGCTGTGGTCGAGGGGGAGCCGGACCCGCACACGTGGAAGGCGCTCGCCGCGACGGTGACCAATCCGGCAGCGGGTGAGACCTTCTCAGCGGCGCTCGGTGAAGGTGCCACACTCAACGGCCGGACCATCCGTGCGAACTCCGGGGTTCCAGCATCGCTCGCACTCCTCGGTACCGGATTCGCGTACAACGCCGATCGTCGGATCTGGCAGGCGGGTATCGTGCAGCATCTGATCGGCGAAGTGCGCGACATCCGCCGGATGGGGTCGGCCGAACTGGACCTCTGCTCGGTCGCGTGTGGCCGCCTCGATGGATACTACGAGCGTGGTCTCAACCCCTGGGATCACGCGGCTGGGGCGCTGATCGCGCAAGAGGCGGGTGCCCGCGTCGCCGGACTGCACGGCGCTGCAGCCAGTGCGGACTTCACTCTGGCCGCTGACCCCGTGCTCTTCGACGTCCTGCACGATCTCCTCATCGACGCGGGCGCCGAGGCATCCATTCTCGGCTGACCGCCATGCCCCATCCGGGGCGGTCACCGCAACCCCCCGCCCGCCGAATAGGGTCCTTCGCCGTGCCCTTCTAATGTGGCAGCCGGAGGAATCACATGACCGCTGCGGCATCGACACCAGGAACACCGGCGACGTCGGATGCGGGGCCGCCGACAAAACTGACGAGAAAGATCACGGGCCCCCTGCTCTTCCTCTTCATCCTGGGCGACGTGCTCGGGGCGGGAATCTACGCTCTCATGGGTGTGCTCTCCGGCGAAGTCGGTGGGGCGCTCTGGGCTCCTCTGTTGTTCGCCCTGTTGCTCGCCTTGCTCACTGCAGGTTCATACGCCGAGCTCGTGACCAAGTACCCGAGGGCCGGCGGCGCCGCCGTCTTCGCTGAGCGCGCGTTCAAGCTGCCGATCGTGTCGTTCCTCGTCGGTTTCAGCATGCTGGCCGCCGGGGTCACGAGTGCCGCCGGTCTGTCTCTTGCCTTTTCCGGGGAGTACCTGAGTACCTTCCTCGATGTGCCTCCGATCCCGGCGGCAATCGTCTTTCTCGCCCTGGTCGCCTGCCTCAACGCGCGCGGGATCAGCGAATCCCTCAAGAGCAATGTGGTGATGACCGTCATCGAAGTCAGCGGGCTCGTGATCGTGATCGTCGTCGTGGCCCTGATGCTGGGCAACGGACGCGGAGACGTCTCGCGGATCGGTCAATTCCCGGAGGGCTCGGTCCCGGCGGTCGCGACGCTCGGCGCTGCCATCATCGCGTACTACTCCTTCGTCGGGTTCGAGACCTCCGCCAACGTCGCCGAGGAGATCCGCAATCCGAGTCGCGTGTATCCGATGGCTTTGTTCGGCTCCCTGGCGACGGCCGGCGTTGTCTACATCCTCGTTGGGCTTGCGAGCGCGATCGCGCTGCCCGCCTCGGAGCTGTCTGAGTCGTCGGGCCCGTTGCTGGCGGTCGTCGCGGCATCCGGGGTCGGAGTGCCGGAGTGGCTGTTCAGCCTCATCGCGCTCGTCGCTGTCGCAAACGGTGCCCTGCTCACCATGATCATGTCCAGCCGGCTCGCCTTCGGCATGGCCGAGCACGGGCTGCTGCCCAGCCCACTGCGCCGCGTGCTGCCGAAGCGTCGGACGCCGTGGGTGGCCATCGTCGCCACGACCGTCGTCGCCATGCTGCTGACGCTGGTCGGTGACCTCAGCACGCTCGCCGAGACCGTCGTGCTTCTGCTGTTGTTCGTGTTCATCTCAACGAACGTCGCGGTGCTCGTCCTCCGCCGCGACAAGGTCGAGCACGAGCATTTCCGGGTCTGGACGATCGTCCCGATCCTCGGCGTGGCATCCTGCGTGCTGTTGCTCACCCAGCAGAGCGGTGAGGTCTGGCTGTTCGGCGGCATCCTGCTCGCCGTCGGCGCGGTTCTGTACTCCGTGGCCCGTCTGGTGCGCCGCTCGACGGCATCCTGACCTGGCCTCACTCAACAGCAGGCCCCCGAAAGGGCCCGTTCTTCCTGTTTGGCGTTCAGCTCATGCAGACTTCTCTGTCGGAGCTACGCGATAGTCGAGCCGAGGAGCGAACCGATCGCGAAGGTGGCCGCCAGGGCGAGTGCTCCTCCGACGACGACCCGGATCGTGGGCGGGAGCATCGGGCTCCCACCGTGCCAGGCACCGAGGGCGCCGGTGAGCGCCAGTGCGAGGAGGACGGCGGCGAACGTCATGGGAATCCGGGTATCCGCCGGGGGCAAGAGGATCGCCCGCATGGGCGGGATTGCTCCGATGGGGAGAGCCACAGCGGACGCGAGGGCGGCGTGCCACGGGTTGGCGATGTTCTCTTCGACGATGTTCAGTTCGAGGGAGAGGTGGGCGGCAGGGGGGTCCCGGTCGGTGAGTTCCACCGCCACCTGCCGTGCCGTTGGGTCCGAGAGCCCACGGACGCGAAGCATCCCGGTCAGCTCATCGAGTTCCTCCTCCGGCATCTCACGGAGTTCCCGTCGTTCCCTGGCGATGAGGGCGCGCTCGCTGGGCCGCTGTCTCTGTTGGCGCACAACTCCGCCAGAGTGCCGCCCTTCGGGCCGGAACAGGCGGTACAGCGGCCTGCGGCACCAGGTTGGCGGAGTTATGCGCTTCCAAGATTCTGCGAGGTCGAAAGAAAGGGGGCGGGCGGCCGAAAGCCGTCCGCCCCCAGGCAACCGGAACCTACCGGGTCCGCACCCAGATGGTGGCGTCCCCGCCGACGGATGCCCCGTCGAAGTCCGCGGACGTCAGGAGCAGGTCAGCGCCCTCGAATTCGGCAGGCAGAGCCAGGGGAGTGTCGCCGGTGTTCGCGATCACCGTGACCGGCCCGTTGCTGAAGGCGACAACGGGTTCCGGGAATCCCTCGAGCCAGCTGACCGAACCGAGCCCGAGCGTGTGCTCACGCCGGAGCCGCAACGCTTCACGGTAGAGCTCGAGGGTCGAACCCTCGACATCGACCTGGGCGTCGCGAGCGTAGCCGTCCCAGTCACCCGGCTGCGGAAGCCAGGCTGCACCGGTCGTGTTGAAGCCGTACGCGGGGGCGCCGGCCTCCCACGGAATCGGCACCCGGCATCCGTCACGGCCGTATCGCTCGCCGTTCGTGCGGAACCAGGTCGGGTCCTGACGGGCGGAGTCCGGCAGGTCGATGACCTCGGGCAGGCCGAGTTCCTCGCCCTGGTAGAGGTAGGCGCCACCGGGCAAAGCCAGCATGAGCGCGGATGCCGCACGAGCACGGCGCAGGCCGGTCTCCCGGATCGGCTGGCCAGGGCTCTTCGGCCCGATGCCGTGACCCTGAGGGTTCTCGGCCGTGAGCGCGAGCCGTGAGGCATGCCGGACCACGTCATGGTTCGACAGCACCCAGGTGCTCGGAGCGCCGACGGCGCCGAACGCCTCGAGCGACTCGTCGATGACAGAGCGCAGTGCGGATGCCTCCCACGGGGTTTCGAGGTACGGAAAGTTGAATGCCTGCTGCATTTCGTCCGGGCGTACCCACTTCGCCATCTTCGACAGCGGGTCGACCCATGCCTCGGCGCAGAGCACGCGGTCGCCCTCGTACTCCTCGAGGAGGAGGTGCCAGTCGCGGTAGATGTCGTGGACACCCTCCTGGCCCCAATACGGAGCGCCGCCGTCTTCATCGTTCGAGAAGTCGTCGATTCCCGGCTCGAGGCCGAGCGACGTGGTGCCGCCCATGCTGCCACCCTCGGCGGGCGGCGTGTAGTCGGGGAGGCCGTCGGCCTTGATCATGCCGTGGGCGACATCGACACGGAAGCCGTCGACACCACGGTCGAGCCAGAAGCGCAGCACCCCGCGGAACATCTCGCGCACTTCCTCATTGGCCCAGTCGAAGTCGGGCTGGCTGGAGTCGAAGATGTGCAGGTACCACTGGCCGGGTGAGCCGTCTGGGTTCGTCGTGCGGGTCCAGGCTGGGCCCCCGAAAACGCTCTGCCAGTTGTTCGGCTCGATATCGCCGTTCTCGCCCTTGCCGTCGCGGAACATGTAACGAGCTCGCTCCGGTGAGCCCGGCTCGGCCGCAAGCGCTGCCTGGAACCAGGGGTGCGCGTCTGAGGAGTGGTTGGGAACGAGGTCGACGATGACACGGATGCCGTACGCATGCGCCTGGGACGTCATCGCGTCGAAGTCGTCGAGAGTTCCGAAGATCGGGTCGACGTCGCAGTAGTCCGCAACGTCATAGCCTGCGTCCTTCTGGGGGCTCGTCATGAAGGGGGAGAGCCAGATCGCGTCGACCCCGAGCGACTGCAGCTCTGCGAGTCTGGACGTGATGCCGGGCAGGTCGCCCAGGCCGTCACCGTTGGCATCGGCGAAGGAACGAGGGTAGATCTGGTAAATGACGGCCGAGCGCCACCATTCTGTGCTGATACTCGAGTTCATGCCGCCCACTCTAAGCCCTGCGAGAAGTTCTGTGGAAGCGCTTGCTTAGACCGGGCGAAGCACAGGTCACGATCTGGCAAACAATCCGTGAAGACACTGTTCCTCTCCCTGCCGGAATACATCGTCAGTGGTCTGACGGCTGGTTCACTCAAGTAACTGCAGGCCCTTAGGCGCGTTGTCACCCGTTGTGGTCGGGTACACCCGGTGCGCCGGGTGTTTCGGTCCGGAGTGAGTGCAGACGCGGCGGGCGCCTCGGTACGCCGGGTGTTCTGGTCGAGTGAGTGAAGCGCGCGGCAATCAGCGGTGGGCGGCCCGACCGCGTCGTGCGCCCCGAACCGCCCACCGACCGCGCCTCACACCCTCGCGGTCTGCGCTTCGTCCTGCGCCTCAGCGCGTCGCCGCTCGTCTACCCCATCCCACGTCGTCGGCCCGGTCGTGAACGCGCCGCGGTAGGCGGCAGCGGGGTGACGCTCATTCAGTCGCGGTTCGCCGAAGAGCTTCTCGCGGAGCGTGCCAGGCGCGTATTCCTTCTGCGCCAGCCCTCGCTCGCGGAGGACCGGGAGTACCTTGGCGGCGAACTCGGCGAATGAGCCCGGGATCACCCAGTTGATGACATTGATGCCGTCCACGCCGGCATCCTGCCACCGTTCGAGCTCGTCGGCGATCTGCTCGGGGGTTCCCACGACGCGGTTCACGCTGGCCCGCTGGCGCACGAGGTCGCCGAGGGTCGGTTCCCGGTCGGGGATGGCGAGAGCTGCCCACTCGAGGAAGCCCTTGGTGGTGTTCGTGTCGATGTCCTTGATCGGCGTCTCGGGGTCGTAGACCCGCCCTTCGCTATCGACCATGGCCGAGTGAGCGAGAAATCCTTCAACGCTCACATACCTGTCGTACTCCCGCGCTTTCGCCTGAGCTTCTTCCTCGGTGTCGCCGATGATGAAGCTCAGGCCGGGGAAGAACTTGATGTCGCCGGGGTTGCGTCCGGCTTCAACGGCGAGCCGGCGGGTCTCAGCGATCTGCGCCCCCGCCGCCTCAGGGGTCGGCGAGATGATGAACACTGCCTCGGCGTTGCGTGCGGCGAACGCGAGCCCCGACCCTGAGGAACCGGCCTGGAACAGCAGCGGTGTCCGCTGCGGCGATGGTGACGGCAGGTGCGGTCCCTCGACCCGGTAGCGCTCGCCCTCGTGGTAGATCTTGTGCACCTTGTTCGGGTCGGCGTAGATGCCCTGCTCCTTGTCCTTGAGCAGAGCGTCTTCGTCCCACGAGCCCTCCCACAGCTTGTAGGTCACGTCGACATATTCCTCGGCCCAACGGTACCGCTCGGAATGATCGGTGAGCTTCGGCAGGCCGTAGTTGCGGGCACCGTTGTCCTGCGTTCCGGTGACGATGTTCCACGCGATCCGGCCGTTGGAGATGTGGTCGAGCGTCGACACCTGTCTGGCGAAGTTGAACGGGTGGTTCTGCATCACGTTCGAGGTCAGGGCGAGCCCGATGTTCTCGGTCACGACGGCGAGCGCTCCGAGCAGCACCGTGGGATCGTTGCTCGGGATCTGCAGGCCGTGCCGCACGTAGACCTCGTAGTCGGCGTCTGAATCTCCGTAGTGTCCGGACACGTCGGCGAAGAACATCGCGTCGAACTTCGCCTCCTCCAGCAGGCGGGCGAGTTCGATCCACGTGTTCACGTCGTTGAATTCGGTCTGCTGCGCATCCGGCCGCCGCCACTGACCGTGGTTGATGTGTGAGTTCGTGTTCATCACGAAGGCGTTGAAATGAAGCGGTTTCCTGGACGTCCTCATGGTGCGGATCCTTCTGTTGCGGGAGGGACGGATGCGGCGGGCGAAACGGACACGGAGTGGTTTTCGTCGAGTGTCGGCAGGGCGCCGAGCAGCTCCTTCGTATACGGATGAGCCGGAGCGGTGAAAATCTGGTCGGCCGTGCCGCTCTCGACGACGAAACCGTCTTTCATGACGAGCACCCGGTCGCTCATATGGCTGATCACGCCGAGGTCGTGCGAGATGAAGAGGTAGCTGAGCCCGAATTGCCTTTGCAGGTCGACGAGCAGGTCGAGGATCTGCGCCTGGATGGAAACGTCGAGGGCGGACACCGCCTCATCGAGCACGACGATGGACGGGGAGGGAGCGAGCGCACGAGCGATCGCGACCCGCTGGCGTTGCCCTCCGGAGAGCTGCAACGGGAACCGGTGCAGCACGGAGTCCGGCAGTCCGACCTGGGCGAGCAGCGCGAGAACCCGTTCGCGTCTCTGCGCCGCTGTCGCGAACGCGCCGGCCGGCAGGCTGTCCAGGAGGATACGCTCAGTGTTCCATCGCGGATCGAACGAGCTCAGCGGATCCTGGTAGACCACCGAGATCTGTTTGCGCAGCCGGCGACGCCGCGTCTCAGGGATAGCAGACCAGTCCTGGCCGAGCAATCGCACCGTGCCGGCATCCGCGTTCTCCAGCGCGAGTGCAATACGCGCGGTCGTCGACTTGCCCGAGCCGGACTCCCCGACGATGCCGAGCGTCTCACCGCGGCCGAGCGAGAACGAGACGTCGTTCACTGCCGCTGTGCGGCTGCCGTCAGGTGCCGTGAAGTGTTTCACCAGGCCGGTCGCCTCAAGCACCGGGCCGTCGAACCCCGCATGGTCGTCGTTGGCGTGTGCCGCTGTGTGAACCGGCGCGACCTCCCGGGCCGGGGCGAGGCGCGAACCGCGTGTGTCCCGGGATGGCACCGCGTTGATGAGGCCCTGAGTGTACGGATGCTGCGGGTCGGTCAGGATCGAGTGCGCTGTGCCCTGCTCCACCACTTCACCGCCGCTCATCACGAGGATCTGGTCGGCGAGATGGGCGACGACCGACAGGTCGTGGCTGATCAGGAGAATTGACGTGCCGCGCCGCTTCATGTCCTCGAGCAGGAGCAGCACCTGGGCCTGGACCGTCACGTCGAGGGCGGTCGTCGGTTCGTCGGCGATCACGATCTCGGGGTCGAGGGCGATGGCGGATGCGATGAGCGCCCGCTGGCGCAATCCGCCCGACAGCTCATCGGGGCGCTGGCGTGCGCGGTTCCTTGGAGCGGGAACACCGACACTGGCCAGCAGGTCAAGCACCTTGCGTTTGCGTGAGGCCCGGTCGCCCCAGCCGTGCAGCGTGAGCGCCTCCTCGATCTCCTTGCCGACGGGGCGCAGCGGGTCGAGGGAGACCAGCGCATCCTGAAGGATGAAGCCGATCCGGCGGCCGCGAATCGATCGCCACCGCTTCGGCGAGAGCGCCGTCAGGTCGTCGTCCCCCAGACGGATGCCGCCGGCGTCGACGACAGCGTGCTGGCCGGTCAGACCGACCAGGGTGCGTGCGGTGACGCTCTTGCCCGAACCGGACTCGCCGACGATCGCGACGCACTGTCCTTCCTCGAGGTTGAATGACACGTTTCTCACGACCGGACGGACCGTGCCGTGGTGGGAGAAACCGACGTTCAGGTTGTTCACGCTCAACCGGACCGGACGAGCCGCGGGGCCCTGCCCGATTCCCGGGAGCACCGAGGAATCGAGGATCGTCATCATGCATCGCCTTTCTCAAGGGAGGACTGGATGTGTTTGCCAAGCGTGGTGGCGGCCAGGGCGAGGACCACGATCACGAAGCCGGGAAGGACGATGAGCCAGCTCGCCTGGGTGATGTACGCCCGTCCGGCGTCAAGAAGGGCGCCCCATTCCGGCGACGGTGGAGCCACGCCGAGGCCGATGAACGCCATCCCGGACGCCCAGACGATCGACTGGCCGACACCCATGGTGAAGATTGCGATGAGGGGGCGCAGCGCGTTGGGAAGGATGTGCCGGCGGAAGATCGTGAACCGGGCGTGGCCGAGCGCTCGGGCGGCTTCGACGTAACCGGAGTTCTTCGAGGACAGGATCTGGCCTCGCACCATGCGGGCGTAGCCGGGGGCCGAACCGAGTCCGACAGCGATCACCAGGGTCAGCGGCGAGGAACCGAGGATCGACACCAGCAGCAGCGCGAGAAGCAGGGTGGGGAAGGCGAACAGCACCTCGATGACGCGGTTGACGATCCCGGCCAGGATCCGGCCGGCGAGCGCCGCGATGGAGCCGAGGACGAGGGCGACGAGGACGCCGAGGCCGGCGGCGCCGACGCCGATGGCGAGGGATTCCCGCGCGCCGTAGATCACGCGGCTGAACAGGTCCCTGCCTGATTCGTCGGTGCCGAACCAGTGGGCGAGCGATGGCGACTGCAACGCACGGGTGAAGTCCATGGTGAACGGGTCGGAAGGTGCGAGAACGTGCGGTGTCACGGCGGCGGCGAGGAAGACGCCGATTGTGACCGCTGAGGCGAGGAAGCCGACCCGAACGCGTCGTCGCCGCTGTACCGGCGCAACGGTCCGTTCGAGTACTCCGGTCATGAGTTTCTCATCCTTGGGTCGATGACGGTGTAGGCGAGGTCGACGAGGAGATTGGCGACCACGTACGTGGCTGCCACCAGAACGACGACACCGGTGACGACGGGCAGGTCCTGGGAGTCGACGGCGGTGATCAGAACGCTCCCGATCCCGGGTCGGGTGAAGAGCGACTCCACGATGACGGCACCCGAGATGGTCGCGCCGATCGCCCAACCGGACAGGGTGACGGCTGGGAGGATGGCGTGACGCAGAACATGGCGTAGCCGGATGTTGAGATCGCTCATGCCGCGCATCCGGGCAGTGATGATGAACGGAGCGGTGAGTGAGCGTTCGAATTCGGTGCGGGTGGCCTGCCCCATGAAACCCGCGAGCGGAATCGCGAGGGTGAGGGCCGGAAGCACGATCCCGTCGACACCGGTTCCCCCGATGACGGGGAACCAGCCCAGACCGAGCGCAAACACGAGCAACAGGAGAATCCCCAGCCAGTAGGGCGGAAGCCCGGCGGTCACCGTGTCGACGCCCGACCCAAGCGCCCGGATCTTCGTGCCCCGCCCGGCGGTGAGGGTTACCCAGAAGATCATGAGAACCCAGGCGAGCACGAGGGTCACCGCTGTGAGGGTGAGAGTTGCGCCGACCTGCTCGGAGATGATTCCCCATACCGGCCGGTGCTGCTGGTATGAAACCCCCAGGTCGCCACGGAGCAGCCCACCGACGTAGTCGAGGTATTGAACAAGGATCGGGTTCTGCAGACCGTACTCGGCGTTGATCGAAGCAAGTTCCTCCGGGGTGCGCAGCTGGGTCTGGCCGGAGCGGACGTTGAGGATCGTCGTGGCCCGGTCCCCTGGAAGGGCGATCTGGGCAAGGAAGGCGGCGGTCGCCGCTCCCCAGAGGACGACCGCGGCAGCGACGAGTTTCTCGACGATCCGGCGCACGCGCGGGCTGAGGATCGGCCGTCGCGCCGCAGTTGCGGCATCCGCTGGTCTACTCGACAAAGTACGCGTCATGGAAGACCGGTCCTCCCTGCGCGCTTTCCTGCCAGACGTCCTTGAGGTGCGGGTTCACAGCCAACGTGCTCAGCCGGTCGTAGAGTCCAACGGAAAGCGCTCGGTCCGCGATGTACTCCTGCGCCTCGGCGTAGAGTGCGTTCTGCTCGTCGAGATCCGCTGCCGAGTTCGCGCGGACGATGATGTCCTCGAGCTGGGGATCGTTGTAGAAGGCGGAGTTCCAGTTGTTGGGGCTCTCCGGCAGGTTCTGTCGCCAGTTGATGTACTGGATGCCGGCGTTCACGCTCGTCCAGTAGCCGACGGAGATGTCGTAACCGTCGACACCCGAGTATTTCCCGGATGCCGCCGCGCTCGGTGGGATCGGGATGAGGTCGACGTTGAAGCCGGCGGCCTTCGCCTGCTGCTGCACCCCCTGGAGGATGGAGGCGCCGTCGGCGTTGATGATGGTTCCTCCGGAATACGGGAAGAGGACATCGAGCCTCTTGCCGTCCTTGACGCGGTAACCGTCGTCGTCGCGTTCGGTCCAGCCGGCAGCATCGAGGAGCTGGTTGGCCTTCTCGAGGTCGAAGCTGTAGGCATCCGCCGCTTTCTCGCTGTAGCCGGGGGTAGTCCGGCTCACCGCTCCGTTACCTTCGTAGGGGATCACGCCTTTGCCGATGGTGTCGACGATGCTCTCGCGGTCCAGGCTGTAGACGAAGGCCTTGCGCAGGTTCTCGTCGGTGAAGATGCCCCTGGCGGTGTTGAAGCTGATCTGCTGGGGGCGGCCGGGGGTCACGTACTTGAGCTGGTCGTAGCCCTGCTCGCCGATCCCCGCCCACTCGATCGCGGGCACGTCGTAGATCGCATCAGCCTCGCCCGCCCGCAGCGCTGACACCCGCGTTGTCGCGTCGGAGATGAACTTCCAGTCGACCTTCTCGACGTAGGCCGCGCCGTCGTGACGCGCGTTGGCGGGCGGTGAGGTGTAGTCGTCGTTGCGGAGCAGCTCGATGTTCTCACCGCGATTCCATTCCCCGACGGTGAAGGCTCCCGAACCGATGGGGCTCGCGCAGTTCTCTTCCTCGGTGCGGGTCTCGAGTGCCTGTTTGGACTGGATGCCGAAGTACGCCTGGGTGAGGTTTTCGGCGAACAGGGGGTACGGCTTGGCAAGGTTCACCTGCACGGTGAGCTCATCGAGTGCCTCGGCCGATTCGTAATACCCTCCGAGCCAGACCGCGGCCGTGCTGTTGCCGCCGGCGGCCCAGTAGTCGAAGTTATAGGCGATGGCCTCAGCGTTCACCGGTGTTCCGTCGGTGAACGAGACACCCTCCTTGAGAGTGAACGTCCAGGTCAGCTGATCGTCGGATGCCTGCCAGGTCTCAGCGAGCCACGGAACGATCGTGTGGTTGTCGTCGAGTGAGACGAGGTTGTCGAGGACCTGGTACGAGAGGTATGCCTGTTCGATCCACCCGCCGAAGACGCACGCCGGCTCCTGCTGGTGGCCGTACGAGACGGTTCCGCCCTTGACCTGCTTGGCGCCGGCCTCCGGTTGGATCGATCCGCCGGCGGAGCAGCCGGACAGCGCGAGCATCGCGGCGACGCCTGCCGCGATCAACTGGGCTGTCTTCAACGTGTGTTTGTGCATGAGGGTCATGCCTTTCTCTGCCGTGGGATGTGTGGGAGCTTATGGGCGGCCGGACGCCGCGCACCATGCCCCGCGACACAGAAGGAAACAAACCCCCGGAACGCAGCTTCTGCACTGGAACGGGGATGCAGTCGCCGAAGGTGCAGCGCTCACGGCCGTTCTCGGTCACCGGCAGAAGAACCTTCATAGCGCGCCAGGCGCGCGATCACGCCCTTTTCGAGCGCGCCAGACGACGCTCGACGGCGTCGTGCCGGCGCGATCGAGCGCGGCGAATCGAGCGGGAATCGCGGGGCACGACGCCGAACTCCCTCATGCGGGCTCGAGGCGACGGAGCCGAGCTCAGGAACCCGACAGGGTCAGGCCACGCAGCGGGAACTCAGTCCTCGACGTCGACGATCTGACCCTTTCCGATTCTGCCGGGGGTGCCGCTGTCGCCAGAAGGTTCGCTCGTCTTCTCCGCGTCCTCTTCGGCCTTCTTCTTCGCGTCCTCTTCGGCTTTCTTGGCTTTCTCTTCAGCCTTCTTGGAGTCCTCGGCGGCCTTTTCTGCCGCCTTTTCCCGCTCTTCCTCTGCCTTCTCGTTCGCTTCCTCGACGGCTTTCTCTTCTGCCTCGCGTGCCTTCTTCTCGGCGTCGGTTTCCGTGTCTGGAGTGGCCTTCTCCTCCTCGACGGGCGCCGCGGTCTTCCTCGGAGCGGGGGCGGGGGCCGGCTCGGGCACTGCTTGCGCATCGATGGCAGCCTGGACGTCAGCGCGCACAACCGTCATAGCCGCTTCGATGCGCTGGTGTCGCGCGAACGATACGCTGCCGGCGGCAGCAGCGGCGTCGAGTTCGGTTTCGAGTGCTGACAACGCGTCAAGCGCCGCCGCGTATCCACCCTCTGCGACAGCCGACGTGACAGCGAGAATCCGGGCCTGGAAGGCTTCGGTTCGATCAGGAGCGATGTCCGGCGGGGTTGCCTGGCAACCCGCGGTCAGCGAAAGCACGAGGACGGCGCCGGCGAAGGCAGACAGAAGTTTCTTCACGGCTCCACGCTTTCCTGTAATTCCTTGAGATGCTCCCCGATCGTGCCGGGCACCGCGGGGTATTCGACGCCAGGTGCCGTATCGGCAGGGGGGATGAAGGCGCCGACCGACATCGAAACAGTGAAGAGAACGGCGCACAGCACGGCAGCGAGCAGGAGAGCCGGCCAACGGCGAACCCGAGTCGAAGCCTCCGTGGCTCTGGCGGGTCCAGGACGGGGCTGTTCCGGTGCCTCCGTGGTGTCCGGAAGCGGGGGAGGACCCTGCTGCAGCACAGCCGTCACCGCCTCAGGGAGCGGAAGAAGGCGCGTCGCCTCCCCCGGGGCCTCAGCGGGAACCATCATGGCGGCGGTCGCGTCCGCATCGGGTGCAACGCTCCGCTGGAAACCGTCGATCGGGGCGATCCCGCGCAGGGCCAGGGCCACCTCATGGGCGTTCGGGCGGGACTCCGGCGAGCGGGACGTCATCGCACGGAGGGTCTCCGCGAGAATCGGGTCAAGGTCGGCGGGAATCACCGGGTCGCGAGTGAGGGGAGCGAATGCTGCCTCCTGGCCTTTGCCGGTGAACACCCGCTGTCCCGTCGCACATTCGAGCAGAACCAACCCGAGCGAGTAGACGTCGGTCGGATGTCCGACCTGCTCCCCACGCGCCTGTTCCGGGCTGAGGTATCCGGCTGACCCGAGGGTGAAGTGGGTGGCGGTGAGGCGGGCGCCGTCGACGAGCCTCGCGATTCCGAAGTCGGTGAGCTTGGGGTGCGGGCGAGTGTCGTTGCCGGGGGAATGCGCGAGAAGGATGTTCGCGGGTTTCACGTCCCGGTGCACGACGCCCTGCTCGTGGATGTAGTGGAGCGCATCAGCAAGGTCGGCGCCGATGTGCCGCACATCATCGCTCGACAACGGTCCGCTATCGAGCGTGTTTCGCAGGTCGGCGCCTCGGATGAGTTCCATCACGAGGTACGACCGCGGGTGCAGGGGATCCGTCTCGTCGTTGCCTGCGTCGAACAGGGTCACGAGACCCGGATGGGCCAGGCCGGCGAGCATGGCGATCTCGCCCTGCTGGCGCTCGAAATCGTCGGCGTTGGTGGAGGCCACCCGGAACAGTTTGATCGCGACTTCCCGCCCGAGGACTTCGTCACGGGCACGGTAAACCGACGCCATCCCGCCGGATCCGATCAGGTCGACGAGTCGATAACGGTTCCCGAGCAGAATGTCGAGCGCTGGGGCGTTCACGTTCTCAGTCATCGATCATCCTTCGCTCCATCGTATGTCGGAGCGGGAATCCTTGCAGGCGGTAAGAGCGGCCGCTTCAGTGATGCTATTCTCTACTGGTGCCATTTTCTGATGGTCACGCTCCGGTAGCTCAGTGGTAGAGCACTTCCTTGGTAAGGAAGAGGTCGTCGGTTCAAACCCGACTCGGGGCTCGTTACTTTCTCGGTCAGCCCGGGCGAAGTTTCGCGGCAGGGTAGCTCAGTTGGTGAGAGCGCACGACTCATAATCGTGAGGTCGCGGGTTCGAATCCCGCTCCTGCTACGGGGAAAGGCTCTCAAGCCTCTTCCCATGTAGCCCCGAGGTCTCGCCACCTCGGGGCTTTTCACATCCCGGTCGGATGCCGCTACGCAGTATGCGACGGTATGCGCAAGCCCGGTAAACGATCAGGGAACAGGGACGTAAAATCGCAGAAACGCGGTTTCGCGAAAGTGGCACTGGACAGGGAGTTCCGTTGGATGGAAATGCAACGACGACGCACCGCAATGTTGCGTTGCTGTCCGTCGCCTCCACCCTCGCCTCCCGCATCACGACCTCGGAGGAGATCGACTCCCGGCTGAGGCCGGTGCTCAAGCGACTCAAGCTGCCGACCGGCCTGCTGCAGCGCGTCGCCGGTGTCCATGAACGACGCAATTGGGACGAAACGCAGTCCTTCGATACCGCTGCCGTCGACGCGGGCAAGCGGGCGCTCGCCGAAGCCGGAGTGTCCGCCGATCGGATCGGCCTGCTCATCAACACCTCGGTGACCCGCAAACACCTGGAGCCGTCGGTTGCGGTCAAACTGCACCACGGTCTCGGTCTGCCGTCATCCGCGATCAACTTCGACATCGCAAACGCCTGCCTGGGTTTCGTCAACGGAATGAGCCTCGCGGCGCAGCTGATCGATTCAGGCCAGATCGAGTACGCGATGATCATCGACGGCGAAGACGCCGATGACATCCAGAACAACACCATCGAGCGCCTCGGCCGGGATGGGATCGGCCGCAAGGACTTCATGAGTGAGTTCGCCAGCCTCACGCTCGGATCGGGCGCGGCCGCTGCCGTTCTCGGCCGGGCCGACGCGAACCCGGGAGGTCACCGCATCCTCGGCGGTGTCACCCGCGCGGCCACCCAGTTCAACGAACTGTGTGTCGGCAGCGTCGACGGAATGTTCACCGATGCCAAGGCCCTGTTGAAGGGCGGCATGCAGCTCGTGGTCTCGGCGTGGAAGGAAGCCCGTCGGGACTGGACCTGGTCGAACATGGACCGTTACATCATGCACCAGGTTTCCGACGTGCACACGGATGCCATCATCAAGGCCGTCGGCATCGACCGCAAGCGGGTGCCTTTGACCTACCCGAGGCTCGGCAATGTGGGACCGGCCTCTATTCCGATCACCCTGCAGCGGGAGTCGGCGAGCCTCGTCTCGGGAGACCGGGTCCTGCTCATGGGTGTCGGCTCCGGGCTGAACACCGCGATGATGGAAATCGCCTGGTGATCCCCCCTCTGCTTGACGCCGGCGGCGCGACGTCTCCGGCGACCGTTCCCCCTGCCGGTCTGAACGGCCTCGACCCCGCGTTCTCGCGCGTCGTGCGCGCTCCGGAGGCGGGAACATCCGTCGACCGGGGCTGGCATGTGCTCGACAACGCCGATCGTCTCGCCGCACTCGGCGTCGAGCCTGTCGGCACGATCCTGTGCGTGCACGGCAACCCGACCTGGTCGTACCTGTGGCGGCGCCTCGTCGACGCCGCGACCCTCGCCGCTGCGGAGGGCGGAGACGCGTGGCGCGTGATCGCGGTCGACCAGCTCGACATGGGTTTCTCCGAACGCACCGGCGCTCGACGCCCGCTCGCCCGGAGGGTTCAGGACCTCGGTGACCTGACCGACGCACTCGACCTCGACGGCCCGGTCTTCACGTTGGGACACGACTGGGGTGGTGTGGTCTCGCTCGGCTGGGCCCTCAGCCATCCTGACCTTCTCGCCGGTGTGATGCTGCTCAACACCGCCGTGCATCAGCCGGAGCATGTCTCGATCCCGGCCCCGTTGCGCCTCGCGCTCCAGCCAGCGCTGCTGGGCCTGGCGACGGTTTCGACCTCTGCCTTCCTCGAAACGACGCTGTCGCTGGCGCACCCGCCCCTGCCGGCATCCATCAAGGACGGTTACCGCGCCCCATACCGCGGCGCCTCCCGTCGTGTGGGCATCGGCGGTTTCGTTGCAGACATCCCCGTCGACCTCGACCATGGGAGCCGTGCAGAACTCGACCGGATCGCCGCCGGAGTCGCGCAACTCACCGTTCCGGCGCTCATGCTCTGGGGGCCTCGAGACCCGATCTTCAGCGACCGGTACCTCGACGACCTCCTCGACCGGATGCCACACGCCGACGTGCACCGGTTCGAAGGCGCCGGACACCTCGTCGCCGAAGACGTCGACTATGTTTCGGCTGTGCTCACCTGGCTGGGCGACAACATCCGCACCCCAGAAGAGCCGCCGGCCCCCGTTGCGCTTCCCGAGCCCGACCGCCCGCCGCTCTGGCGTTACCTTGACGACCTGCGGGACAGTGGCGAGTCGGCGGTCATCGACATGGTGCCGTCGAGCGGGCCAGGCCCCCGCGTCGTCTCCTGGCGCCTGTTGTCCAAGCGGGTGCGTCAGCTCGCCTCCGGCCTGGACCAGATCGGTGTGAAGAAGGGCGACCGCGTGTCGCTTCTCATTCCGCCGAGCGCCGACCTCGTGGCCGTGCTCTACGCCTGCCTCCGCATCGGCGCGATCGTCGTCGTCGCTGACGCGGGCCTCGGGCTGAAGGGCCTCACCCGTGCGGTCCGCGGTGCCTGCCCTGACCACGTCATCGGAGCCCTGCCCGGCCTGACCGCCGCGCGCGCCCTCGGCTGGCCCGGACAGAAGATCTCGACGACGACACTCGCCGCGCCCGCCCGCCGGGCCCTCGGCGTCTCGTTCTCGCTCGCGCAACTCGTCTCCCTCGGCTCGGACGAGGAGCTGCCGGAGCCGCCAGCCGCGAGCGACACCGCCGCGATCCTCTTCACCTCCGGATCCACCGGGCCTGCGAAGGGCGTCGTCTACACGCACGAGCAGCTCTCCGCCGTGCGGGACGCCCTCGCCGCGCAATACGGTGTCGGAGTCGGCACAGGGCTGGTCGCCGGATTCGCACCGTTCGCGCTGCTCGGTCCGGCACTCGGTGCGCGATCGGTAACTCCTGACATGGACGTCACCTCTCCGAAGACCCTCACGGCGACCGCCGTCGCCGCCGCGGTGAAAGCGGTCGACGCCACCGTCGTCTTCCTGTCGCCGGCAGCCGTCGCGAACGTCGTGGCGACATCCGCCGCTCTCACCGACGAGGACTCCCGTGCGCTTGCCGGGGTCGAACAGTTCCTCTCGGCCGGCGCTCCGGTGTCAGAACCGCTGCTCGCCGCCATCGCTGCCCTCATGCCTTCGGCGACAGCGCACACCCCGTACGGCATGACAGAGGGCCTGCTGATGACCGACATCACGCTCGACGGCATCCGCGATGCTGCCTCGGCATCCGGGCCAGGCGGCGTCTGCGTCGGGATGCCATCCGGCGCCAGCCGGGTGCGGATCTCGCCGCTCGACGCCGACGGTGCCGCGACCGGTGCCCTGACGGATGCTCCGCTCGTGACCGGTGAAATCCTGGTCTCCGCGCCCCACGTCGAGGATCACTACGACCGGTTGTGGCTCACCCACCGGGCCAGCCGCCAGGGCGGGGTGCCTGGGGAACGCTGGCACCGCACCGGTGACGTCGGCCACCTCGACGACGCTGGACGGCTCTGGGTCGAAGGCCGGATGCCGCACGTTCTGGTCACCGCGAACGGCATCGTCACACCGGTCGGTCCGGAGCTCCAGGCCGAATCCGTCTCGAAGGTTGTGCGCGCCGCCATCGTCGGTGTCGGCCCGCGTGGCGTCCAGCAGGTGGTCGCCGTGGTCGAAACCTCACCCGAGGCCCGGCGGGTCGCGCTTGCCAACCCCGAGCTTGCCGCCGCGATTCGCGCTGCGGTCGACGTGCCGCTCGCTGCCGTTCTTGTCGTGCCGCACCTGCCCACCGACATCCGTCACAATTCCAAGATCAACCGGTCGGCGCTGTCCACCTGGGCAGAGGGCATCCTCTCTGGCGGCCGGAGAACCGCCCCGTGAGAGTGCTTGTCACCGGGGCAAGCGGACTGCTCGGCCGCGCTGTCGCCCGTGAGCTTCTCGCTGGCGGGCACGAGGTTCGGTGCTTCCAGCGTCGCCCGTCCGGGGTCGCCGGCGCCTCGGATTCGCTCGGTTCGGTGACCGCTCCGGATGCCGTCGCGCGCGCGGTCTCCGAGCAGGACGCGATCGTGCACCTCGCTGCGAAGGTATCTCTCGCCGGGGACCCGGCCGAGTTCGACCTGGTGAACGTCGGCGGTACCCGGAACCTGCTCGAAGCCGCCCGGACCGCGGGGGTCGGGCGTTTCGTCTACGTCTCGTCACCGTCGGTAGCGCACTCCGGAACATCGATCGTCGGCGGCGACGCGTTGCCCGCGGATCCCGCATCCGCCCGCGGTGACTACGCCCGCACGAAAGCCGAAGCGGAGCTGCTCGCACTCGCCGCCGACTCGGACGGGTTCCGGGTGGTCGCCGTGCGCCCGCATCTGGTCTGGGGTCCGGGCGACACCCAGCTCGTCGAGCGCGTGGTCGAGCGGGCGCGGCGAGGGCGACTTCCGCTCCTCGACTCCGGTGCCGCCCTCATCGACACGATCTACATCGACAACGCCGCGACCGGCATCGCGGCGGCGCTCGCGCGAGTCGATTCCGTCCACGGCCGCTCTTATGTTCTGACCAACGGCGAGCCGCGGCCCGTGGCCGAGCTGCTCGCCGGGATCTGTGGCGCGGCCGGCGTGGAGTCCCCGCGGTGGCGGGTGCCGGCATCCGTCGCCCGAACCGCTGGGTCGCTGATCGAGGCGGTCTGGCAAGTGAAGCCCGGGGTCGACGAACCGCCGATGACCCGGTTCCTGGCCGAGCAGTTGTCGACGGCGCACTGGTTCGACCAGCGCCGCACGCGCGCCGACCTCGAGTGGACCCCCGCAGTGTCGCTCGACGAGGGCTTCCGGCGGCTCGCCGAACACTACGCGGGCGAGGGCTCAGCCGACCGGTCCTGACTGGTCATCCCAGGGGGCGATCCCGTCGAGTTGCCACGATTTGCCGTTCAGGGCGCTCGGGAGCGACAACGTGTGACGCCTCAACCACCTTTACCGCCACCCGCCACCGGATGCCTCGTCGCACGCTTTGCAGGAGGTCGCACGGTTAGCAGGACCGACGTCGCGAAAGCATCCGGTAGATCGTGCGATCTCCTCTTAATCGTGCGAGCTGTCGGCACCGGAGAAGACCAAAGGCGCCGAACTCAGGCGGGCGACAGCATTGTGTGCCGAGGGTGTGGTCGGGCGCCCATGGGCGCCGGTGCACGATGCCACCCGCCGCCCCCGCGCTCGCAGGACTCTCTACTCGGGAACGACGGATGCCCACGCCGCACCGTCGAGGACGTGCTGGCGCCACTGCCGCACCACCTTCGCCGCCCCAATCCCCATCACGCCCACAAGCCGGTCCCCGCGCCGGAACAGCGCGACCATCCGCTTCTCGTCGAACGAACCCTCGACGACTCTCACCTCGTCGTACCCCCGCAACCAGCCGTGCACC
>NZ_JAODMP010000054.1 GCF_025464835.1 Mycetocola sp.
GTCACGAACGCAAACGCCGAGAAACCTTCACCGGTGACCCGGTCGAACAAGGCTTTGAGGTTCTTCACCCGCTTCTCCAGCCGCACCCGCTTGCCCGTTGCGATGAGTTCCGACTTGAGTCCGATCAGCGCGGCAGGGGCTACGTCGCGGTCGTAGACCAGCACCATCGAGTCGCTTCCGGCGTTCTCCGCCAGCTCGAGCAGGTCAACGACACGTTCGAAGCCGATTGAGAACCCTGTCGCCGGTACGTCCTGGCCGAGGAAGCGGCCGATCATCCCGTCGTAGCGTCCGCCGCCGCCGAGCGAGTAGCCGAGGCCCGGGTGCTCGATTTCGAAGATGGGGCCGGTGTAGTAACCCATGCCCCTCACGAGGAACGGGTCGAAGATCACGGGAATCGAATCGGCGTGGGCAGCGGCCGTGCCGATCGTCGCAAGTTCGGCGATGACCGAATCGTCGACGCCTGACGGCAGCTGCACCCTGATGTGGGCTTCGCTGAAGGGCTGGTCGTCGGGCGTCGGACGCGCGAAGAACTCCTCTAGCCTGTTGACCGCCTCGGGTGTCGCGTCGCGCTCCCGTAGCTCGGCGAGGACGCCGGCCGTTCCGATCTTGTCGAGCTTGTCGACGGTGATGAGGACACCCGGGTGCTCGGCTGCAACGAAACCGAAGGCGTCGAGCATCCCGGTCAGCAGGCGACGGTCGTTGATCCGCACCCGGCATCCGGTGAGTCCGAGTGCCGAGAGGGCTGCGGATGTCGCGCTGATCAGCTCGATCTCGGCGAGGGGTCCCGCCTCACCGATGATGTCGATGTCGCACTGCATGAATTGCCGGTAGCGGCCCTTCTGCGGGCGCTCCGCACGCCAGACCGGCGCGATCTGGATGGCCCGGAAGACGGGAGGGAGCTCGGCGCGGTGGGTGGCGTAGAACCGGGCGAGGGGCACGGTCAGATCGAAGCGCAGACCCAGATCCGCGAGGGAGTCCAGGCTGCCTGATTCGGCCGCGCTGACGGCATCCTCCGGGGTCAGGCCCCGCTTGAGCACGTTGAACGCGAGCTTCTCGTTGTCACCACCGAGGCCGGAGTGCAGCCGGGCGAAATCCTCGACGACAGGTGTTTCGATCTCATCGAACCCGAAGTTGGAGTACACCGACCGGATGATGCCGAGGGCATGTTCTCGTCTGGCCTTGTCCTGTGGAAGGAAATCGCGCATGCCGCGGGGCGGGGTAACAGGAGAGGCCATGGCACAATTCTGGCATGGGCCCACGGGCCGCCCGGTTCAGGCGGTGCTGCTCCCGGCTTCCTGCTGCCGGATCCCGTCCTGGAGCTCCCGGAGCGCCGAGCGGAGAGCCCGTTCCGCATCCAGTCCCTGCGACCGGGCAGCCGCGGAGATGTCGAGCAGGAGCCGCCCGAGTTCCGCCTCGTTCGAGAACGACGGCTCACCTCGGCCTGGACCGCCTGGTGCGGCGAGACCGGCGCGTTCCGCTCGAGTGAGCACTTTTTCTGCAAGCGCCAATGCCGGCATGCTCTGCGGGATCCCGTCGAGCGCGCTTGTCCGCGTCGACTTCTCCGCAGCTTTCGCCGCGCTCCAGACCCGCCACACCTCTTCGACGGTGAGAGCGGTCTCCTCCCCGAAGACATGCGGGTGCCTCCGGATCATCTTCTCGTTCGCCGCCCTGGCGATGTCATCGAGCGAGAAACGCTCAGCGGGGGTTCGGCGGGCGATCTCGGCGTGGAAGACGACCTGAAGCAGCACGTCGCCGAGTTCCTCGAGCATGACGTCCCGGTCATCCGCTTCCACCGCGTCGATGAGCTCGTAACTCTCCTCGATGAGGTAGGTGACGAGCGACGCGTGCGTCATCGTCTGGCTCCAGACGCAGTTGTCGAGGACCGTACGCATGGACGCGGCGAGCGCGTCCATGTTCGGCAGGGCCGGGCCGGTCATCGCTCGGACTCCCGCCGGTGGCCTGTGCGGGCGATGAACAGCCGGATGAAGGCGTCCCGTTTCGCGGTGAACGGCGGGTAGATGAGCTTCAGGGTGTCCGGCCGGCTCGGTTTGCTGAGCACCGCCTTGCTGTGGCTGAAGGTATCGATCGAGAACTCGCCGTGATAGCGGCCGATCCCGCTCTCTCCCACCCCGCCGAACGGCAGGCCAGGCACGAGCAGGTGGGCCGCGGGGATGCTGACGCCGAACGCCCCTGACGATGTGTCGCGGAGGAACCGGCGAACGAGCGCGCGCGATGTGGTGAAGAGATAGAGCGCGAGCGGTTTCTCCCTCGTCGAGATGACCTCGATCGCGTGGTCGGCCCCTGACACGTGCACGATCGGAAGGATGGGACCGAAGATCTCCTCCCGCATCAGCGGGGAATCCAGGCCGACACCGTCGACGATGGTGGGTTCGATGTACCGCGTGGTGGGGTCGGTTCTGCCGCCGATGTCCGGGCGCACGCCGTGGAGCAGCCCGGAGAGCCGGGCGAACTGCCGGTCGTTGACGATCCGGCCGAAGTCCCGGCTCGCCTGCGGGTTGTTCCCGTACAGGCGCGTGACGGCATCCCGCAGGTGCGGAAGGAGCCGCCGTGCGGTTTCCGGGGTCGCCAGGACGTAGTCGGGAGCCACACAGGTCTGGCCGGCGTTGAGGAACTTGCCGAAGACGAGGCGGTCAGCGGTCGAGACCGGGTCAGCGTCCTCATGCACGTAGACCGGCGATTTGCCTCCCAGTTCGAGCGTCACCGGGGTGAGGTGCTCAGCGGCGGCCTTGGCGACGATGCGTCCGACCCGGGCGTTGCCGGTGAAGAAGATGTGGTCGAATTTTTCGGTGAGGAGTTCGGTCGTCTCCTCGACGCCGCCCTCGATCACCGCGATCGCAGACGGGTCGAGATAGTGAGGAAGGAGCCGGGCGAGAAGAGCGGATGTCGCCGGCGCGAGTTCGCTCGGCTTCAGGACGACGGCGTTGCCCGCGGCGAGCGCTCCGGCCAGGGGCACGAGGGCCAGCTGGACCGGGTAGTTCCATGGCCCGATCACGAGCACCACTCCGAGCGGTTCGCGGACCACGCGCGCCGTGGCGGGAGCGACGGCAAGAGGAACGGACACGCGTTTAGGGCGCAGCCACCGGCGCAGGTGCCGGATGGTGTTGTCGATCTCGCCCATGACCACACCGATCTCGCTCATCTGCGACTCGGTGGGGCTCTTGGCGAGGTCGGTCGCGAGAGCGCCCTCCAGCGCATCCCCCTGTTCGACGAGCATCCGTCGCAGCGCGCCGAGCTGCCGCAGCCGCCAGGCGAGCGGTTTGGTCGTTCCGGCACGAAAAGCGTCCCTCACCGCAGAGACACGGGCGGATGCGGCGGAGGTCAGACGTTCCGTCACGACCGTTCCCCTTCACGTATGGGCTCTGCCGCCCGCTGGGTGCCTGAATGCCCGGTGAAGTTCTCCATGCTCGAGTACACCGAGAAGATCCGGTCGGCGACGATGTCCCACGCTCGCTGGGGCAGCACGCCCTTGAGACCGCTCGCGAGTCCGACGGTCCACGGCGTTCTCCGCATGGGCTTCCCGGCGAGCATGGCCTGCCAGGCTCGTGCGACGGCGATGTCAGGCAGCAGGACGGGCGTCATCAGTGGTCCTCTCGCGCCCTCGAACATGCCGGTGGCGACGTACGACGGGCAGAAGGTTGTGATGCGCACGTGCGCATTGTCCGAACGCTCCAACTCCAGCCGGACGGAGTCGCTCCAACCGATCAACGCCCACTTCGATGCGGCGTACACGCTCATTCGCGGGTTCGCGAGGGTACCGGCGGCGGATGCGACGTTGAGGATGCGTTTCTCCCGTGGGGCGTCGTTGATCATGGCGGGCAGGAACTCCCGGGTGATGTGCATGGGAGCGATCGCGTTGATCCGCATGGTCGGTTCGGTGTCGCGCTCGGAGTCTGTGTTCCAGAAGTACTCGTTGCCGCGGACGATCCCCGCGTTGTTGATCAGCACGTCGGGTACCCGGCCCTCATCGAGTTCGTGGATTGCCGCACTCCGCACATCCTCGAGCCGCGACACGTCGACGACGCGCGTGTGGATGACGGTGCCGAGGCCGGAGAGGGCGCTCGCCGTTGCATCCAGGGTCAGCGCGTCGATGTCCCACAGTGTGACCGACGCCGCCTGTTCCTGAACCGCACGCTGGGCATACAGGCGTCCCATTCCTGACGCACCCCCTGTGACCAGGACTCGAGCGTTTGCGACGGTAAAAGCCACGGGAACCTCCATCGGATGCAGTGGGTTCCCACACTATTCCATCGGCGTCGGAGCGAGCCGGAGGCTACGAAGCGGCCTGCTCCTCCTTCGGCGGGAGCGGGAAGAGGGCGTCAAGGAACTGGCCGACCCAGGCGATCAGCTCGGCGTCGGCGAGTTTCTCGCCGTGCTTCTCTGGCATCGGCACGATCAGGGCGTTCGCCTGGGCGAGGTACTTGCCGCCAGGGTACATCCGGCGCAACCGGGCCTGGAGCGAGTCAGGGAGGTTGGCGGGAGCTGCACGAAGGTTGCTGCCCATTGCGACGAGTTCACTGAGCCCGACCCGTTGTGCTCGCTGGCGCAGGCGGGACACGGCGATGAGGTTCTGCACCTGCGCCGGCGGTTCGCCGTACCGGTCGGTGAGCTCATCGATCACCAGGTCGATCTGGTCGTCGGCAGCCGCCGGGCCGGACGCGGCGGAGAGCTTCTGGTAGGCCTCGAGCCTCAACCGCTCGCTGTCGACGTAGTCCTCGGGAATGTGCGCGTCCACAGGCAGTTCCAGACGCAGCTCGGTCTGCCCTTCGGCGAGGTCCCCGCGGAAGTCGGAGACGGCCTCACCGATCATCCGAAGGTACAGGTCGAAGCCGACGCCGGCGATGTGGCCGGCCTGCTCCCCTCCGAGCAGGTTGCCGGCGCCCCGGATCTCGAGGTCCTTGAGCGCGACCTGCATGCCGCTGCCGAGCTCGTTGTTGGCCGCGATCGTGGACAACCGGTCGTGTGCGGTTTCGGACAGCGGCTTGTTCTCGTCGTAAAGGAAATAGGCGTAGGCGCGTTCTCTGCCGCGGCCCACGCGACCGCGCAACTGGTGCAGCTGGCTCAGACCGTATTTGTCGGCGCGGTCGATGATGATCGTGTTGGCATTCTGGATGTCGAGGCCGGTCTCGATGATGGTGGTGCAGACGAGCACATCGAACTTGCGCTCCCAGAAGTCGACGACGACACGTTCGAGCACGTTTTCGGACAGCTGGCCGTGTGCCACCGCGATGCGAGCTTCAGGGACGATTTCCGCCAGCTGGGCGGCGATCCGGTTGATGCTCGACACCCGGTTGTGCACGAAGAAGATCTGACCTTCGCGGAGCAACTCCCTCCGGATGGCCGCCCCGACCTGCTTCTCGCTGTACGGGCCCACGAAACTGAGGATCGGATGCCGCTCTTCCGGGGGCGTCGCCAGAGTCGACATTTCGCGGATGCCGGTGACCGCCATCTCGAGGGTGCGGGGAATCGGCGTGGCGCTCATGGCCAGGATGTCGACGTTCGTCTTGAGCTTCTTGAGAGCATCCTTGTGTTCGACGCCGAACCGCTGCTCCTCGTCGATGATGACGAGTCCGAGATCCTTGAACTTCATCCCCTCGCTGAGGAGACGGTGGGTACCGATCACGACGTCGATGGTGCCGCGTTCCAGACCGTCACGGGTCTCCTTCGCCTCCTTGGCGCTCTGGAACCGGCTGAGTGCGCGAAGGTGGACGGGGAACCCGGCGAAACGCTCGGCGAAGGTCTCGAAGTGCTGCTTGACGAGGAGGGTCGTCGGCACGAGCATCGCGACCTGCTTGCCGTCCTGTACCGCTTTGAAAGCGGCACGGATGGCGACCTCGGTCTTGCCGAATCCGACGTCGCCGGAGAGCAGCCGGTCCATCGGGATAGGCCGTTCCATGTCGGCCTTGACCTCGTCGATCGTGGTCAGCTGGTCGGGGGTCTCGGCGAAGGGGAAGGCTTCCTCGAGTTCCCTCTGCCAGGGCGTGTCCTTGCTGAAGGCGAAGCCCTTCGACGCCATCCGGGCTGAGTACAGCTTGACCAGTTCCACAGCGATGTCTCGGACCGCCTTGCGGGCGCGCCCCTTCGCCTGAGACCAGTCGCTGCCGCCCATCTTCGACAGCGCGGGAGCCTCCCCGCCGACGTAGCGGCTGAGCAGGTCGAGCTGGTCGGTGGGTACGAGCAGTTTGTCGCCCGGGTAGCCGCGCTTGGACGGCGCGTACTCGAGAGTCAGGTACTCCCGACGGGTTTTCGTCGGATTTCTGCCCCCGCTTGACACTTCGCGCTGGCTGAGCTCGACGAACCGCCCGATGCCGTGGGTCTGATGGACGACGTAGTCGCCCGCTTTCAGTTGCATCGGATCGACGACGTTCTTGCGCCGCGAAGCGAGCTTCTTGACCTGGCGGGAGTCGTAGCCGATGGTCCGGCCATAGAACTCGTTTTCGCTGATCAGGGCAAGCTTGGATTCCTCGAGTTCGAATCCGCTCTCTGCTGTCGCCTGGAGCAGGTACGCGATTCCCGGCTCCGGGGCTGCCGGGAATTCTGGCACCAGCCGCGCTGGAACTTCGTGCTCGCCGAGGACGTCGCGGGCGCGCTCGACCAGTCCGGTTCCGCGTGCGACGATACCGACGACCCAACCGTCGCGAAGCCGCGCTGCGACGTGCTCGATGGCGCCGTCGACGTTACCTGAGAAGCTGGGAACGGCGTCAGCGGCCACCCGAACGGTGAGGAGTTCGTCCATCTCCCGCTCTTCTGGCAGCACTTCGTCCGGGCCCTGCTGGAATGTGCTGAACGTCCACCACGGGTGGTCCGCTGCCGGTGCGCCCGGAGCGGTGAAGCGGGTAGCGTCCCTGAGATCTTCGAGGGTGATGAATTCGCCACTGGCGAGGTCGATCGGCGCCTGCGCGCCCGCGGTCGCCGCATGCCAGGCGGCAGCGAGGAACTCGCGGTTCGTCTCCGACAGGCTGATGGCGCGAGTCGCGACCCGCTCGGGAGAGATGACGGCGATGGCCGCACCGGCCGGGAAGTAATGGCTCACCGGCACGAGCCGGTCGAGCAGGGCAGGGGCGAGCGATTCCATTCCCTCGACGGGGATGCCGTTCGCGATCTTCTCGAGCATGGCCGACATGTTCGGGAATTCGTGCTGCATCTCGGCCGCGCGCTGCCGCACGGCGTCGTTGAGCAGCAGTTCCCGGCTGGGCGGCAGCGAGATACTGGGCACGGCATCCGGGATCGACCGCTGGTCGGCGACGGAGAACTCGCGGATCTGTTCCACTTCGTCTCCGAAGAACTCCACCCGGTACGGATGCTCCGCCACGGGCGGGAAGACATCGAGGATCCCACCGCGCACGGCGAATTCTCCTCGGCGGGACACCATGTCGACCCGGACGTAGGCGAGTTCGACGAGCTGGGTCGAGAGCCGTTGCAGGTCGTGACCGCGGGCGCCGGCGTCGAGGCGAACCGGTTCGACCTCGGTGAGGTTGTCGGCAAGCGGCTGGAGCGCCGCACGAACGGAGGCGACGACGATGAGCGGTGATGTTCCGTCCCAGTCGGTCATCACCCGGAGCGCAAAGAGCCTCTTGCCAACGATCTCGGCACTCGGGCTCAGCCGCTCGTGCGGGAGCGTCTCCCAGGCGGGAAAGTCGATGATGCGGGCCTCGGGGACGACGCTCTCGAGCGCGGCACGCAGCGACTCGGAGTCCCGGCCTGTCGGCGTCACGACGAAGAGTGCGGCCGGCTTGCCTGCTTTGCGGCGCGCCTCGAGAAGCCCGGCGAGCAGCGGGGCGCGAAGCCCCTCTGTGACGGAGAAATCCGCGTTCCGAGTGGCGTAGCCGAGGGCGTTGTCAAACGTGGAGGCGCGCGAAAGCGCTTCGATTAAGCCCGAAAGGATCACCGGAACAGTCTACGCGGCACGTGCGACAACGCCGGCGGCCGACCCAGGCCGCTTCAGGAAGGGAATGCACCTTCACCTGGACCGCCTGCAGACCGTCAGCATCCGGCCCCGAACACGCGGCAACACACCCACTGCGGACGGATTCACGCGGTACACCGGGTGTTCTGGTCCGGAGTGCGTGAAGCGGTGCCCGGGCATGCGCCCGGCACCGGGCTCAGGCTCAGGCTCAGGCTCAGGAAGGCGAATGCACCTTCAACTGCGCCGCCTGCAGGCCGTCGGTCGCGAGGAGCACGACGGCATCCGCTGCGTCGCCCACGAGGTTCGGCAGGACCTCTCGCTCGGTGCCGGCGAAGTCCTTGAGCACGAAGTCGGCGGCGTCCTGGCGGCCGGGCGGCCGTCCGATCCCCACGCGGACGCGCAGGAAGTCCGCACGGTCTGTGGCCTTGGCGATGTCGCGCAGGCCGTTGTGGCCGCCGTGCCCGCCACCCTGCTTGAGTTTGAGGGTGTCGAACGGGAGGTCGAGTTCGTCGTGGACGACGATGAGGTGCGTCGGGTCGAGTGAATAGAAACGGAGCAGGGTCGCGACCGGGCCTCCAGACACGTTCATGTAGCTGTTCAGTTTCGCCAGCACGAGTTTCGGTCCGCCCGGAGCGACGAAACCTTCGGCGACGATCGCCGGTGTCTTGTGCTTGCGGAATCCGGCGCCCATCCGAGCCGCGAGTTCGTCGACGACCATGTGCCCGACATTGTGCCGGTTTCGTGCGTAAGCCGGCCCGGGGTTGCCGAGTCCGACGACGAGCCAGGTGTTCTCAGCCACGATCGGCTCCGTCTTCTCTCTGCGCCACCACATGATTCTCCTTGCTTAAGCGGACGAGCCCGCCGGTCCGCGACCCGTGAGGGTGCGAACCGGGCAGGCTCGTCGGGCGTGCAACCGAGGTTACTCGGCGGCTGTGGTGCTTTCGCCCGCGGCTTCTTCTTCCTGTTCTTCGGCTTCAGGCTCTGCAACGGCGACGACGAGCAGGTCAGGGTCGCTGAGCAGGGTGGAACCGGTGGGCAGCGGCACGTCCTTGGCGAGGATGTGGGCGCCGGCCTCGAGGCCCTCGATCGAAACGACGAGGCTCTCGGGGATGTGGGTCGCCTCTGCCTCGATCGACAGGGTGGTCGCGTCGCGGTTGACGACGGTGCCAGGTGCCGACTCGCCCTCGATGTGGACGGGGATGTCAACGGTGACCTTCTCACCCTTGATGACGACGATGAGGTCGAGGTGCTCGATGATGCGGAGCACGGGGTCCTTCTGCACGTCCTTGACGAGGGCGAGGCTCTGCTCGCCGTCGATCTCGAGTTCGAGGACCGCGTTCGACTTGCGGATGATCAGGCCGATCTGGTGGGCGGGCAGCGCGACGTGCTGAGGCTCTGTGCCGCGCCCGTACATGACGGCCGGGATCTTGCCTGAGGCGCGGAGCTTGCGCGCCGCACCCTTGCCGAATGAGGTGCGAATTTCTGCGACTACCTTGTTGCTGTCGTCAGCCATGGTGTTCTCCTTGGGTGAGCCTGGGCTCTTTAGCGTGATCCGGAGCGCGCTCCGGATGGTCTTGGAGGAGTCCGGGAATGCCCGGCTCCGTGTCAACTCGAACGCATGTCAGCGTGAGGAAAAGCCGGTTCCTGTGGGAAACCATGGTTGCCTTGCCCACCGCGTCGATTACGGATGCAGCTGCGTCGTGACGCACAGCATCCCTCGCCGAAGTTCAGTGGCCAAGCCTACCCCATCGCGGAACCGGTGTCAGCGGCGCCTCTTCGTCGGTTGAGGAGCGAGCGTGTCAAGACCGCCGCGCACAGGTCAGCGGTCCGGAAGTGCTGCTTGAGATCGCGGAGGGGTCCCACAGTGCTGTGCGAAGCCCCGCGAGAGAATTACAAGGGCCCGCCAGCGAGCGACAAGCCCGTCCGAGCGGATGCTGAGCACTGCCATGGCCGCGCGCGGTCGCGGGTTCGGATGCGTTGCTGAGATCGCTGAAGGGCCCAAGAAGTGCTGCTCGAGATCCCCGAGGGGAACCGAAGTGCTGCCCAAAGGCCCGCGAAGCGACCACACGGGCCCCGTCATCACCATCGGCGAAACGATGGTGATGATGTCCGCCCCCGGGCCGCTGCAGCAGGCAGCGGTGCCGATCGACCCGATCGACACGGTCGGCACGGGGGACGCCTTCGTCGCAGGTTACCTCGCCGAGCGTCTGGCAAGCGCGACCATGGACACACGCCTGCGGACGGCAGTCGCCGTCGGTGCGTATCTGTGCCGGTCGACCGGGGATGGGGAAGGACTTGCCCGGCGGGAAGAACTCGAAACGCTCGGGAGGCTTGAGCCCGTCCTGAGGTGACGGACTGCCGGGCTCAGGAGCTGGCGAGTTTCCGGAGCGCGCTGGTGGCCTCGGCGACGATCGCGGTGACCGACTGGTCGACGTCCACCACGATTCCCGGCTCGTCATCCTCGAGAGGTTCAAGGGTAGCCAGCTGGGAGTCCAGAAGCGCTGGCGGCATGAAGTGGTCGCTGCGTCCTTCGACGCGTGAGGTGAGCACCTCGCGGGATCCGGACAGGTGCACGAAGCACGTGCCTGGAGCCGTTTTGCGGATGGCATCCCGGTAAACGCGCTTGAGAGCGGAGCACGCGATGACCATCCCGCTGCCGTGCCGGCCGGCATCCGCGAGCGTGGTTCCCACGGTCGCGAGCCATGGCCAGCGGTCGACATCGTTGAGCGGGTGGCCACCGGCCATCTTCTCCACGTTGGACTGCGGGTGAAGAGAGTCGCCATCGACGAACGGAACCCCGAGGGCGCCGGCGATGAGCGCCCCGATCGTGCTCTTGCCCGATCCGGAGACCCCCATCACGATGACTTGGATGCCCTCGGGTGTTGCGTCGTCAATAGTCATTCGTGAATTCTTCCAGTTACCAGTCGTGGACGGTGCCGTCGGCGAGCCGGTTGTGCGGCAGGTATCGAACGCGCGAGGGAATACTCCGACGGCATCAGCGATCGAACACCGTCTGCGCGATGAAGCACTTCAGGAGACGCCATCGACGAACGTGACCAGCACGTCGTCACGAGCTGCAACACGCTCCGCTACGACGAATGGGATGAGCACCACGCGATCGCCGCTGAGCTCGCCGACAAAACGATCACCCTCGTCGTGGACACCCGGGGCAAACCTTCCGCTCGCTCCTGAGACGCACAAGCGCATCCGCCTCGACGGGATCAGCGGCCGGGCCACTTCACCGGCACGGAGGAGGCCAGCATCCGCGTCACCTGGTCGACACCGATGGCCGCAGAGATCCCCCTGGTACGTCACCGAGGTCCCGACCGTATTCGTGTCGCTCGCGCAGCCGAACCACCTCATCGACGTGCTCATGGTCAAGACGATGATCCACGCGCACGCCCCGAGCCGGGATGCGATCTCGGCCGCCGTCGCGAAGATTCAGGGCCTCTCCGAGTTCACCGGCACGTTCAACGAGAACGTCTGGTGCGACACCTTCGGAACCCGGCTGTAGCCCCTGGATTCCGGCATCATGTGAGGAATCGGACATCCGCCGTTTGCTAGCGTGTACACGAGGCCGGCTCCCGATTCCCGCGCCTTCCCCTTTCTTTCGCTCCTCCTCCCGAGGACTGTCCGACTTCTGACCACTGACCACAAGAGGAGATCTCCATGGCGGATACAACCAAGGCCCAGGCCAACATCGGCGTCGTCGGACTGGCGGTGATGGGCTCCAACCTCGCCCGCAACCTCGCCAGCCGCGAAGGAAACACCGTGGCGGTGTACAACCGCTCATGGGAGAAGACGAACACGCTC
>NZ_JAODMP010000075.1 GCF_025464835.1 Mycetocola sp.
GCGTCGGCGACCTGGCGACCGAAGCCCTCGTTGCGCGTCTGAGACCATTCGCTGGATTGCGGCGAGCGTCTTGTCCCAGTCTTCGAAGATGTGGAAGCCGCCAACCCGGAGCATCCGCACTCCCTGCAGTTCGGCGTTCCGGTCCTTCGTCCGGTCGTGGAGGAAGCGTTCTGGGCCGTGCCACTTCTCTCCGTCCACCTCAAGGCCGACACAGTCATCTATGACGATGTCGACGTGTCCCGCTCCGGGCACGTAACCCTGTGTTCGAACCGAGAAGCCCGCCCGAATAAGCTTCAGCCGAGCAAATGTCTCGTAGCCGGACTGGGCGCCGCGGTCGATCCGGGACAGAATCGCATGCAGCCGCGCCGGTGAGTGAAGGAGGACCAGATCAAGCTGATCCTCCGTGAGGAAGCCCGTGTGCAGCGCAGACTCGACGCTGGCCAGCGCATCGTCTGGGCCAAGGCACTGAATAGCCTGAAGGATCGCGTCGACCGGAGCGACCTCAAGGACATCCGATCCACGAACAGTGCCACTCCAATGAATGAACGCGCCCGGGATGGATCGGCGTGCATGCTGGTGTGGCTCCATCCGAATATGCAGGCCTGGTCGCTCCACACCTGACCACACGCCGTGTCTGGCGAGGCTACTCACACAATCGAGCCGGCCGCCGGACTGGGCCGCGAGCACCAGTGGGGTGTCGATATGCGTGCAGGCATAGACGCCTCTGGCGAGGTGCCTGATCAGCCCGGCTGCACAGGCGCTTCTGAGCTGGCGGGCAGTGAAAACGCGCTGTAACTGCGAGGTGGTTGCCACGTGCCCTCCGTCACACAGCAGGGCGACGATGTCAGTGCTCATCCGAGGAGTGTGTGAGTTCGCCAAGCACGACTCTGGAATCCGGATGGCTCGGTGGAAAATCGCCCGCGGAGGAGCTGAGGTGAGGGAGTGGCCGCGCGCGTCGTCAACATCGGATTTTCTCTGCGATCGAGTGCGATTTCGGCCTCGATGGGTGCTGTAGCGAAGAATCTCCGAAGTTGCGAACCGGAGCTGCCTCTGCGGTACTCAGCAAGTGATGCGCTCCAGCTGCAGCGGCCGCAGTGTCGGCGGCGGCGACTACGATGAGGGAGTGGTTACAGCCCTGTATCGCCGTTACCGGCCAGAGTCCTTTGCCGAGCTGATCGGTCAGTCTCAGGTGACCGATCCGCTGATGACGGCCCTGCGCACCAACCGGGTGAACCACGCCTATCTTTTCAGTGGCCCACGCGGTTGCGGCAAGACCACCTCCGCCCGGATCCTTGCGCGCTGCCTCAACTGCGTCGAGGGCCCCACCGACACCCCGTGCGGTGTCTGCCCGAGCTGCGTGGAGCTCAGCCGTGACGGCGGCGGATCCCTCGACGTCGTCGAGATCGACGCCGCCAGCCACAACGGTGTCGACGACGCCCGCGACCTCCGCGAGCGAGCGATTTTCGCCCCTGCGCGGGACCGCTACAAGATCTTCATCCTCGACGAGGCCCACATGGTCACCCCGCAGGGCTTCAACGCCCTGCTCAAGATCGTCGAAGAGCCGCCGGAGCACATCAAGTTCATCTTCGCGACGACCGAGCCCGACAAGGTCATCGGCACCATCCGTTCGCGTACCCACCACTACCCGTTCCGGCTGATCCCGCCCGCGCAGATGCTCGAGTACGTGCAGTCCCTGTGCGAGTCCGAGAAGGTCCAGGTGGAGCCGGGAGTCCTCCCGCTCGTCGTCCGCGCCGGCGGGGGTTCCGCGCGCGACACCCTGTCGCTCCTCGATCAGCTCATGGCCGGGTCCGAGGGCGACACCGTCGACTACGAGCGGGCGGTGGCGCTGCTCGGCTACACCCACTCGGCGCTTCTCGACGAGGTCATCGACGCGCTCTCCGCCCGGGATGCCGGCGCCGCCTTCTCCGCCGTCGACCGGGTCATTCAGACCGGCCAGGACCCGCGCCGCTTCGTAGACGACCTCCTCGAACGGCTCCGCGACCTTATCGTCGTCGGCGCGACCGGAGGGGACGCGGCATCCGTTCTGCGGGGCATCCCGCAGGACGAACTCGATCACATGGCGCTGCAGGCCACCGGATTCGGCCAGGCGGAACTCAGCCGCACCGCCGACATCGTCAACACGGCGCTCAGCGAGATGACCGGCGCCACCTCGCCCCGCCTGCACCTCGAACTCATGGTGGCGCGCGTGCTCGTGCCGTCGATGGACGACACGGCCCGCGGTGCCCTCGCCCGGGTGGAGCGCCTCGAACGCCGGGTCGGCATGTCCGACGCCGCATCCGAGCTCACTGCATCAGCGAATGCCGACGTCAGCGTTCCGGCCGCGCCCGCACAGCGCTCGTTCGATGAGCCGGTCGAGCGGGCCGCGGCCCGGCCCGCCCGCGTCACACCGCCGGTAGCTACGGACGCAGTATCCACCGAGACCGCTCGGCCGCCGGCTCCCCAAACTCCGCCCGCCTCGCCGGTCACGGTGAAGCCGGTCGGGCCGGTCACCCTGCAGCAACTCCGTGACTCCTGGACCGAAATACTCGATCGGGTCGCGGCGACCAAACGGTCCGCGTGGCTCGTGGCGCAGACGGCAACGGTTCGTGCTTTCAGCGACGACGCCGTGCTGCGGCTGAGTTTCCCCAGCGCCAAGGACGTCGAAGACTTCAAACACCTTCACGCGGGCGACGGGGTCAGCACGATCGTGCGCCAGGCGATCCTCGACGTGCTCGGTGTCACCGTTAAGTTCATTGCACACGTCGACGCGCCCGGCGATGCGGATGCCTCCCCTCGCGGCCCGTCGCCCGCCCCGACCCAGCCCGGTTCCGGGCCAGCCGGCGGAAGCACCGGTCCTGCCAACCCTGCCAGTGCCCCGGGTGGGGGTTCGACCCCCGCGGTGACCGGCGCGAATGTTACGGGAACTCGGGGCGCCGCCAGTGCGGCTCCCGCAGCGAGCACTCCAGGCGCGCGCCCGAACGTCGCGCCCTCGGTCTCGGCCCCGTCGAGCAGCGCTCCTGACACCCAGACAACCCCGGCTGCTCCTGTGTCTACCCCGAGGTCTCCGCAAGCCGATGTGCGTGCGTCAGTGACGGCATCCAGCACCGCGACTGCCCTCGCGGCCCGAGGCGCGTCAGCGCCTCCCGTTTCCTCCGGGCAAACCCCGGCAGCGGGCGGCTGGCACGTCGTCGCGATCCCGACCTCCGATCCCACGCGCCAGGCCGGCGACGTCGAAGCGCCCACACCAGAGGATGCGCCTCCGTTCGATGACGCGCCTCCGTTCGACGATGCGCCTCCATTCGATGACGCGCCACCGTTCGACGATGAACCGCCGTACCCTGATCCCCAGGCCGACCCCGCCGACCGGGAACCGGTCGCTATCGGAGATGTGCCGTCGGTCATCCCGCCCGGCCGGTTCGCGCCGCCGCCGGGGAGATCCGGCGCACCAAGGGAGGCCAGCGGTTCCACCGCGGCCGTCCATGGGGTGTCAGCCGCGGGAACGGATGCCGCAGCAGCAGCGCAGGGGACCCTGCGAGGCCCAGCGGAGCGGACAGAGACGATGAGCCCAGCGAGTCGGGCGGCAACCGCGTCCCAGCCTGCGGGTTCGAACGCAGGCCCAGCGAACGCTGTCGCGTCCGACCGTGCGAACGCCGTGGCATCCGTCGCGCCAGCCGCGGCCCGCCCGGTGAACCGCCAGCCCTCCCACCCGGCCGCGAACTCCCGCTACGGCGAATCGGTCGTGCGCGAGCTTCTCGGAGCGAGCTTCATCGAGGAACAGCCGCACACTCCGCCAACCCGATTCAACAGGGACTAGCACCTCATGTACGAAGGCATTGTCCAGGAACTGATCGACGAATTCGGTCGGCTGCCAGGCATCGGTCCGAAGTCAGCCCAGCGGATCGCGTTCCACATTCTGCAGACGGAGACATTCGACGTCACCCGGCTGGCGGAACTGCTCACCGAGGTGCGCGAGAAGGTGCACTTCTGCGAGATCTGCGGCAACGTCGCCGAACAACCGACGTGCTCCATCTGCCGCGACCCGCGTCGCAATCCGGCGAGTATCTGTGTCGTCGAGGAGGCCAAGGATGTCGTCGCCATCGAGCGCACCCGCGAGTTCCGTGGGCTCTATCACGTGCTCGGCGGCGCGATCAGCCCGATCGATGGCATCGGCCCTGACGACCTCCGCATCCGCCAATTGATGCAGCGGC